>JAHFBY010000438.1 GCA_023249835.1 Elusimicrobiota bacterium
CAGCTCGCGAAAATCAATGGAGTTAAACACGCGCAAGATGATGCGCTTCTGCGCGTCGCTCCAATCGTTTTCTCGATAAAGTTTAAGGAATATGGACTTCTCGCGCTCAATTTGGTTTTTCATCAACACCATGAGTTTCACCCAATCCAGCCGAAAACCTTTACCGCTAATTTTTTGGCGGTCTTCAATCGCCGTTAATAGGCTTACGAAAATTGACTTAAATATCTTCTCGTCTTCCAATGGAGTTTCCAAAAAAAGACGAGCCATTAATGGAAACAACTTTCTTAAAACCAAACAAACTGAAAGGGCATTGCCCAAAGATGAAGGGTTTGATTTTAAAATACGGATCACTTCCCGGGCAGCCACTTTCTTGATTAATTGTTCTTTTGATTTGGCGTAAATATCCAATAAATTGTAGAGGGCGTCCATCCCGCGAAATTTTGCGTAACAGCGAATAGAGAGCACCCGCACTGTTAAATCATGTCCGGTAAACATGTTTTTAAATACCGCGTCCAAGTCGCTGGGAAGTCGCGCGTTTTTGGGCAATTGATAAATAAAATGCAGCGCCAACTGGGTGATGAGCGGATGGATATTTTCTTTTATCAGCTCCACGGCCAACGGCCACTCTTCAGAAGACAAAGATTCAATTAGGCTGATCCCGGCGGCATAGGAAAAATCGTCGTTTTTTCGAATCAATCCCATTAACCACTCTAAAAGTTTCGGGCTTTTAGCGCCGGCTAACGCCCGCAAAAGCATCAATTTAGTTTTCGGGTCAATTGATTTTTTATACGCTGTTAGAATAGTTTGCGCAACCTCGCGGCTGGACGAGTAGCTCGCTAAAAGTTGAAAAGCCAAATGTTTAGCGGTAAAGTCTTCCCTGTTTGTCATTTTCAACATCCACCGGCAAATTTGCGGCGAACGAATTCTGCGGAATACCGAGCCTGCCATTTGACGAACCTCAAGGGAGTTATCAACACAGGCCTGCTGAAAAACAACCTCAAACAACCCTTGAGATTCAACCGAGCGCATGGACGCGAGCACTTTAACTTTTAAACCCACATCCAATTCGCTCTGCAACGCTTTAGACAACAAAGCGCTCGTCTGTTTGCCAAATGTTCGAATGGCGGTCAAATAACCCACTTCCCGGTATTGGGGGTTATGGGACTGGATGCACCGCTCTAAGAAATCAATGCTCAAACTGGAAGCGAACTGGCTAATAGCTGCGATAGCCTTTTCTTGCAGGATTCCGGTCTCATTTTCAGCGATCTGTTCGAGAGATTCCACGGCCCTGTCGTTGCGGATTTTACCTAAAGTTTTGATGATGGCGCATTTAATGTCGCTCTCCTGAGTTTCCCGCAACAACTCCAGTAAGGGCCCTGCCGCGCTGGATAAACCCATCTTACCCAACTGTTCTACCGCAAAAAGCACCACGTCTTTAAACGCCAAGCGCAACATCCGCAGATAGAACTCTTTTCGGGTAACAGCGCTGATTTTGGTCGTGCCTTCACAAGCCTCTTCGCGCACCGCTTCATTCTTGTCATGAAACAAGGAAAAAAGCTTTTCCAAAGAATACGGCGTTTCAATTATGGTTAAATAACGCACAATCCACGGCGCCATTATCATATCTGTTTTTGCCATCCACTTTTCAAAAATGACGTCAACATGCTCATCTTCTACAAACAAGCACAAAGATCCAAAAGCCTCTTCGCGCATATTAGTGTGCGGACTATTGAACTGCTCAAACAATTTTGTAATTTCTTCTATTTTTGTCGCCATATCCGTTAAACAGCGGACTCCGCATCAACCCAAAAATCATATATCTTTGCTTTTTCAGGGTCCAAATCTTTTTTATCCAGTTTACGAAAGCGCTCTTGAATCTCCGACATTTCGCCCATCATGAAATAAATCTCATTTTGTAAAAAAACCAATTCCATATTGGCGGGCCAAGTTTGCGCGGCGTGCGCCGCTAAACGGCGCGCTTTTTCATATTGTCCCAACGCCACCAAACATTTGCCGTACTGAACAATTATATCCGGCTGATCGGTATGCATGTCCAAAGATTGCCGGTAAGCTTCACTGCTGCGCACCAAATAATGGCGGGAAAGGTTTTTACCGCTCAAATTAGTTTCAGCAAACACCCTATATAAATCGCCCAACTCAGCGTATGCGGTCCAAGTTCCTTGAGTTTTTGCCCGCTTAATAGTGACCTGCAACTTTTCATTGATCTTGGCTTCAATTTTTATGAGCGCGCTGGCCGCATATAAACGCACTTCTCCCGAACGATCTTTTAAAGCAATTTTTAGGAGTTGCACCGCGTTAGGC
>JAHFBY010000439.1 GCA_023249835.1 Elusimicrobiota bacterium
CTGTCCCTAAATTGCGGAAAAAGGTAATGGGCTTATGTATTTCTGGTTTGGGCGCGAGCGCGGTGTCGGTAGAAGGCGTTGAGGCGTATTCTTGGTCCGTAATGCGGCGCAAGTCGCTGATGCGGTCTTCCAGAGATTTTCTGCGGCTTAAAGGTTGGGCAAGGGCGACAAACCCGCTCGAAATGTTGGAGTTGTCGTTTAGCCCCCCAAAAAGACGGCCATAGTCCGCTGTAAATTCGCCGTTTTGCAGGAGCGCCAATCCAGCGGGATTGTACACCACTGCCCTCGCGTCGTCCGCCAAAGCAACAAAGGCGTTGCCCATTCCCAAGGGACGGGCGCCCGCGCCGATATCGTCAAAATCAGCGCGTAACGGGGCGAGGCATAAGAAACAGATTATAAAGGCCTTAATTATTTTCATTTACCTAGCCACCACGATGCTGCCCGTTAACGTTTTGGCGTCTGATTCAATTTTGTAAATGTAAATCCCTTTAGACGCGAGGTTGCCGCTTGAATCTTTGCCGTCCCAAAGCAATGAATCGTTGGCTAAGTTGGGTTTAGGGCAGTTCGCATTAAAGTTGAGGCCGGATACCGAAGAAGTGGCCTGCATATCTGCCACATAGGCGCCGTAAAGGTTATAAATTTTGCCGGTGATATTGGAATACCCTTTGGGGTTTTGATATTGGAAAGTGATCACGTCGTTGCAGAGGTCGCCGTTAGGCGTGAATATTTTGTTGGGGGTGACGCTCGATAGCTCAAATTCGCTCGCGCTGATCACTTGCCGCACGGCAAATTCTCCTACGTTTTTAGTGTTTGTATAAACCGTATTGTTGCTTAAGTCCACCGCCCCGCCCAGGTTCAGCCACTCGATGTTGTTGTTCCAGAAAATGGCGTAAGCGCTTTGCGCTGAACTTGCCCGCTGCGGTATGAATTTAGGCGCGGATTGTAAGCCGGAAACCGGAAAGCTAATGCGGATCGGTTCAGAAAAAGTGAAATTGGTGAAGTCCTTGTTGCTTTGTCCCCCGCGAATGCTGATGCGAATGCTAAACAGCGCGTCTTTGAGGCCCGAGGCTTGGGTTTGGGCCAGCTCAAATTTAAGGTCTTCGTTATAACTGTTCTGACCTTTTTGCAAAATATTTTTTAATGAATTGGGAATGACGAGCTCAATTTTACCTTCCAGCGCTGAATCGTTGGGAACAATGAACAAAGAGCTGTTGGCGGCGGATTTAACCACGATAGAGTTGATGCTGATGGTTCCGGAAGTGTCGCCCACTTGAAAGGAACTGTTTTTGGCGCGCAGGGTAAAATAGTATTCAGAACCAGCGATGGTCGAGTCGGTATAGGTTAGAGTATTGGATGAAACCTCAGCAATTGCGGTTCCGCCGCCAATCCTTGTGGTGGAAAGCGATCGATAGATGTTGTATCCCGCAAGATCAGTGACGGCAGTTTCATTGGTGTTTTGGGTCACTGCGCTCCAAGAGAGCGTGAAGCTCTGTTTGTCTTCGGATAAGGCGCCAACCACTCCCGTGGGTTCTTTGGGAGTGAAAAGCACAGGGATAGTGAACGTATACGTTTGGGAGGAATATGTTCCGGATCCGGCAAGGTTGCCGTTTAGAAATTTGTCTTGCGCTTTAACGCGCCAGTAATAATAGCGGTTATGGTTCAAAGGCGAAGTTAGGGCATAGGATGAAACCGTGATTGCCGAACTAGTAAAAACAGTCGCCGCAAAGGTGGGCATGGTGGCAATTTCTAAGGTGTACTCAATGCTTTGGCCCGGGTCAGTGTCCACGGTGTCGCTCCAGTCAAAGGTTAGGAGGTTGGTGCTCTGCGCCGAAAGGTTGGGGGGTGAGATTAAGTTCACTGCGCTGGGAGCGGTATTTTCCAAAGAAACGGTAAAGGTTTTTTGCGAGGTCACTGAATAACACTCATTTGACCCGCCGCCGGAGATCGCGGTGCATCCGGTTATGCTTCCCGTATCCACCTGTACATAGGAGTTGCCGGAACCGATCGGTTGGTAACCGGCAACCGCCACCTGCCAAAAATAGGTGGTTTGGTCTTTAAGCGAAAATTGTTTTTCAGTGTCAAAACCATCGCTGTTGCTGAAAAACACTTGTTGTCCTAAAGCGTCGGTATAGTCGGACCGCTCGCCAATTTTAATGATATAGCGCACCCGGTCCATAGAGGTGTGCGGCACGGTTTGGTTGTTGTCGGGGTCAATTACGGAACTCCACGAAAGGGTGGGGCTGGAAGTGTTGACTAAGGCTTGATGCGTGGGGCTGGAAAGTGTGACGGCGCTGGGAAGCTCTTTGGTTAGGTCCATTTT
>JAHFBY010000078.1 GCA_023249835.1 Elusimicrobiota bacterium
CGGGTGTTTCAGTCTGCACCCGATCAAAAATTTAGGCGGAGCCGGCGACGGCGGTTTTGTCGCCACCAACGATTCTGTTTTAGCCGACCGGTTGCGGCTTTTGCGTAACCACGGACAGGAAACAAAAGATAAGATCAGTTGTTTTGGGTTTAACAGCCGGCTTGACAATTTACAAGCGGCGATATTGAGAGTCAAGCTCCCTCGTCTAAACGGCTGGATCCAGCGGCGCCGATCCATTGCCGTTGCTTATTGCCAGGGTTTAAAAAATTTGGGTTGGCTTTCCCTTCCGCCGGAACCTTCCTCTGCGTCTTGTTACGACGTTTATAGTTCTTTCGTGGTGCGCTGCGCTCAACGGGACGAATTAGCGGAACATTTAAAAAGAGACGGCATTGAAGCGGTCATTCATTGGCCTGTGCCGAACCATAAACAGACGGACTTAAACTTAACTCAGTTTAATCTTCCCGCAACGGAAAAAACCGCAAAGGAGGTTATTTCCCTGCCGATACATGGAGAGCTGAGCGATGAACAAGTGCAAGCTGTAACGGAATCGATAAAAAACTTTCAACCGCGGGGACGGGGGCCGGCATAATGAAAATATTAGTGACGGGCGGGATGGGATTTATTGGTTCTCATTTGGCGCAGAAGTTAGCGCAAGCGGGCCATCAGGTTACGGTCTTTGACCAAATGAAGAGGTGGCAACTTTCCCCGCAAATTAATTTTATCAAAGGCGACGTTACTTCGACTGCGAACGTGGAAAAAGCGGTTTTGGGGCAGGACGGGGTGGTCCACCTGTCTGCGCTCAGTAAAGTGAGCGTATGTTTTGAACGGCCCTTAGAGTGTATGCAAGTTAATGTTTTAGGTACGATGAACGTGCTGGAGAGCGCGCGCAAGAGCAGCAAAAACCCTTGGGTGATATTGACCAGCACCCGGGAAAGCACCAGCCGGGACGTTCCGCAAGCCGGGACAACGTTTAGAAAAATTGAAAACCTTTACGGTATCTCTAAGTTGGTAGGGGAAATGTGCGGCGAACGTTATGCCATTGATTACCGCTGTCGCATTATAACTTTGAAGTTGTCAGATGTTTATGGCTCGCAGAGGGACAACCCCAACAAGGTCATTGCCAAGCTGATCAGGCGCGCGCTGGAAAACAAAGACCTCTTAATCCAACAGGGCAAGCAACTCTTTGATTTTATTCATTGGCAGGACGTGACCGAAGGGTTCCTTTCGGCCATAAAGAAAATTGACGGTTTCGCCGGCCACTATTACAACAGTTTTGCCATTTGCAGCGGCAAGAAAACGTCTTTGGAAGAATTAGTGGAAATAATACTCACAGAGACCTGTTCCCGTTCCCGAGTGCTTTATTTCCATCTGAATGTCCCGCCCAGCAAAACCTATTTTTCAAGCCCCACAAGAGCTACTCAGGTCTTGGGTTTTAAAGCCAAAATTTCTTTGCAAGAGGGAGTTCGCCAAACTGTAAAAATTCTAAATAGCAGTAGAAAGAATAAAGAATGAAAAAGTTTTTTTGACTCAAGCGGCTTGCTGTACATAGTGATCAATGAGTTCGCGGATCACTCGTTGATACTTGGTATGATGTTTCTTTGCCTGCATTTTAAAAAACAATACGCTAGATTCGCTCAAATATACAGTTACACGAACCTTTTTTCCTGAGAACAGAACTTCCGGTGTTGGCAGAAAATCTTTCACAATGCGCACTTTCCCAACCGGCATATCCAAGTCAGTCTTTCTTTTCATAATATTTTCTCCCTTCTCGCCAATAACCTGCGCCAATAATGCGCACGCTGTTTCCCCGGTAAGTAAACCGGACAGTTAAAATCCGATTATTAATAGAGCCAATACAAAAATAGCGGTTCTCTTGTTGGCTGTGGAGTTCATCAGTAATAATCTTTCTCTTGGGGTCTCTAAAAACATTAACCGCTTCAATAAATGAAACCCTATGTTTACGGATGTTTTCACTTTCCTTGTCCGTATTCCAAATAAAAAGCCCATATACCTTATCCATTACGTAATGATACATCAAAACATGCATATATTCAACGGCAATAAGGATTGGGGTAACTATTCAGGTCTCGCGCTTTAGTGCGATACCTGAATAGTTACGAATTGGGTCAGTGTAAAAAATGAAATTGGAACAGCGTAGCTAATCCTAAGGGCAGGGGTTTAAGTCCTAGGTGAGGAAGGACGGCGTAGTTGGAAACTAAGAGAGCGAAACTAATAATGAATATCCACATGAATATTTTTAATATTCCTTTTAACAGCTTGATCTGCAAATAAACCAATACCGCCAATACCGCAATTGTTATCCATTCGTTCATGTCAGGAACTCGGTCACTTATGTCTTTTCTTTCCGGGCGCGGTAGGTTTGTGCGCAACCTTTAAGAACTCTTTAATTCCGGAAAGCATCGCGTCCGCGCATTCGCACTGAAATTTTTTAGTGTTCAACAGCTCTTCTTCCGGCGGATAAATCAAATAAGCGGACTCGGTCAAAATGGCGGGCATTTGCGTGGTTCGGCAAACCGCAAGGTTCCCGTAGTACAGACCAGAGTCGGGAATTTTTATGCTTTTCTTATACTGTTCATGCACGGCGCGGCCTAAATCGTAGGAGAAAGGCTGAAAATAATAAACTTCAAAACCATGGCGGCTAAAAGGGTCGGCTCCGTTGGGCAAGGCGTTAGTGTGAATAGAAATTAAAAGATCGGATTTTTGTTCCCAAGCTTTTTTTCCACGTTCTTCGAGCGAAACGGACTCCTCCAAATTGCGCGTTAAATAAACTTTTGCCCCGGCTTTTTCCAGTTTTTCTTTGAGGCAAGCCGCAATTTGAAAATTAATTGCCTGCTCTTGGTAACCTTGAGGGCTGGTCGCTCCGCTTGAATCTTTTTGCGGGGAATGGCCCGGGTCTAAGGCAACCTTAATTGCGCGCAGCGGTTTGTCCGCGTGCGCTATGGCCGGGGGAAAAACTAATTCTAATAAAAGTCTAGATCCGTCCAATCGCAGATCGTATCCCCAAAGGGGTTTTTTCAGTTCAAAACAAAGCTCTACCGTCTCTTTAACCGGTTGTGACCAACGGATTTTTTTAATCCAATGGCTTGCCACTTTGTCGTTATAAGCAATTCGATCTAAATTAGAGATGGAATAATATAAGATCAAACGAAACTCTTTTAAATCTTCGCTAACTACGGCGCGGTAAGGCACTTTATCGTCCAGTGGAATACTGATGAGCGCGCCGCGTTGCCGTGGTTTCATCTCTAGGGAGCTGATAATGGCGCGCGGGGCCCGCGCGTTTTCCGGCAGCCAGGCAACATTTTTGAGATGGGTCCAGCCTTCTTCTGTGGAGGACAATTGCACTCGAACCTCGTCCCCTTTCTGACCGCTAATTTTTAAGGTTATCCCTTCCTTTAGAAAAAGGTCGTAGCCCATCATTTCGTTGCCAATGCTGGGGCCCGGCCGCAATATGGACTCAGGAACGCTTACCCGCGCTAAGCGAAATAGCGCAGGATCCATGATTTTAATTTTTCCTGGACCCGCGGCTTTAGCCTTTTCGTTTAGCGCGTTGCTTGCGCGAAAGTCAACGTATGCTTCTTGGCCGTGCGCGTTTGACGGAGCCAGCCATTCGGTCGCGTAGTACCCAGACCCTAAAGGAGTTTCCGGTAAACTTATCCATGGGGTGGCGTGCTCTTGAGGTTCAAGGTTGCGTATGCGATAGTCCAACTGACTGCCGGAAGAGGCGCGCAGTGAAATTGGCACGGCGTCGCCAGGCGTAACAATAGTTTCTTGCGCGGGTTCAACCGCGGCAGTGTCAATTTTTAAAGGAAAACTAGGAATCACAATCGGGAGAGAGGCTACCTGTACCATGCGCAGCGCTTCGCCCGTGCGGTCGTTTTGTTTAGCCAGGGCTTTGATGGCGAATTGTCCCGCGCTAAAGGGGATAACCGCTAAATAGGAACCGGTATTATACACTTTAGCGGGTTTATCGTTTACCCACACTTGCGAGTTTGCAGGTTTTACACTCCCGAAAACAAAGGATTCTTTTAGGTTTGAGATTTGCGAACCTTCTTGCGGATAGACTATGGTTATAAGGATAGGCGAAACAGTGGAACTTTTAACCGTGGCAGAAGAACTCTCTTCGCCGCGCAGCGAGCCTGCGGAACAGAAGAAGAGCAGGGTCAATATAAAAAAATTCATGCTGGATGGGAATGGTTAATTTTCTTAAACCTCCGCCGGCCTACTTGCAATATAAAGGGTTTGACGATTTCCATTTCAGTGTCAGAGGCTACTTGGATCCCGTCCACGCGTACGCCGCCATTTTCAATAAGTCGTTTGGATTCATTTTTGGAAGGCGCCAGTCCGCTTTCAAAGACCAGGTGCGAAAGCAGGAGTTTATTTTTAGGGGTGAAAAAATCTTCAATTTGTTCCGGCAGATCTTTTTTAGAAAAAATTCGTTCAAACTCTGCGCGCGCTCCTTGAGCAGCTTCTGAGCCATGATAGGTTTGAGTGAGGTGTCCGGCCAACTGCATTTTCGCGGTTTTGGGATGGAGCGTTTTAATTTCCGCAAGATTAAAATCCGTGAGCAATTCATAATACGCGTACATAAGTTCATCCGTTATGGACATAACCTTGCCGAACATTTGCGTTGGCGACTCGTTGAGCGCAATGTAGTTCCCGTAAGACTTGGACATTTTTTTGACGCCGTCGGTCCCCACTAAAAGCGGCAGGGTCATCACCACCTGCGCTTCCTGATTAAAATCGCGCTGCAGTTCGCGGCCGACCAGGAGGTTAAACCGTTGGTCGGTGCCGCCTAGTTCAAGGTCGGCTTTAACAGCTACGGAGTCGTACCCTTGCAATAAAGGATAAAAACATTCTGCCAGGGCAATGGGTTTTTCTTCCTTCAATCGTTTGGCAAAATCGTCCCGTTCCAAAATTCGTTGCATGGTGTAATGAAAGCTTAAGTTCAGCAGCCCTTTGGTCCCAAGAGGTTCCAACCATTCGCTGTTGAACCGCAGCTCGGTTTTTTGCGGGTCCAAAATTTTAAACACTTGGTTCTGGTAGGTTTTTGCGTTAGCAAGGATGGCTTCAACCTCCAACTTAGGACGCGTTGCGCTCTGGCCCGAGGGGTCTCCAATTTGAGCTGTTAGGTCTCCAATGATAAAAACAATGGTGTGGCCAAGATTTTGAAATTGGCGGAGTTTGTTTAAAATGACGGTGTGGCCTAAATGGAGGTCTGGAGCCGTGGGGTCCACTCCCAGTTTGATGCGCAGGGATTTTTTACTTTTGAGCTTTTGCAGGAGCTCCTCTTTGGAAATGAGGTCTTTGACCCCGCGCAAGAGCAGCTCAACTGATGTTTCCAATAACCCCTCCTCCCAAAACTCTGGATCCATCGTAAAAAACAGCGGATTGTCCGGGAGTGATGGATGTTTGCGGTTCGTCAAATTCAAGGGCCGTTAATCCTTTTTCCGCCGGATAAATCGTAGTCCAAACGCCGGGATGGCGGTAACGGACTTTAACTTGCGCGCGCACCGCTTGACCGGGCGGATTACCGCTGCACCAGGTAACGGTATGCAGTTTGCAGTTGGTTTTAAGGTTTTCAGTTTCCGCGCCTACTACCAGAGTATTGGTTTCTGTCCTTTTTTCAATTACGTAAATAGGTTCGCCCGCGGCCACGCCCAGTCCGCCCCTTTGGCCAATAGTGTAGTTGGCAAGTCCGGAATGTTCGCCCAAGACTTTGCCTGCGCGCGTTACAATGGGTCCTTTGGGCATCAAATTTTCGTTCACGCGCTCTTTTAAAAATTCGCGGTAGCTGCGGCCTTCTAAAAAGCAAACGTCCTGGCTGTCTTCTTTTTGCGCGTTGATCAAATTAAACTTCTCAGCCATTTGCCTAATTTCAGGTTTGCTGAAATCTCCCACTGGGAACAAGAGGCGCGAGAGTTGACTAGGCCCTAACATATAAAGAAAATAAGATTGGTCTTTGGTCAAATCTTTGGCTTTGGCCAGATAAAACTCTAGGTTATCCGCATTTTTTTCAATGCGCGCATAATGACCAGTGGCCAAATAGTCTGCGTTTAGGGCCAAGGCGTATTTAAAGAGCGGGTCAAATTTTATAAAGCGGTTGCACTGCACGCAAGGGTTGGGCGTGCGGCCGTTAACGTATTCGGAAACAAAATTGTCCACTACCTTTTCCATGAAAGCTTTTTCCATATTGTAGGTATAGTGGGGAACGTTTAAATCCTGGCAAACTTTCTTGGCTGTGGAGACCTCGCGCGGGGAGCAGCAACTCCCAAATTTATCATTGTTGTTCCAAACCGATGGAGTCCACAAGCGCAAAGTGATGCCGATTACCTCGTGCCCGGCTTTGGCCAACAGCGCGCAAGCCACCGAGGAATCCACCCCGCCGGACATCGCCACTACAATTCGTTTCTTTTCTTGAGAGTCCACAACAATAAATTATACTATATCTTCTTGATTTGAGGTCTATAAAACAATTCTAAAGGCGGAGGAACTATAATGACAGACATCGAACCTAGACATAAAGTTGAAGTGGTGCCGGTGAAATTAGATAAACACCCTAATGCCGATACGTTGTCCATTGTTAAGGTTTGGGATTTCACTTGTTGCGTGCGCACGCAAGATTTTCTCAATATAGATCGCGCGGCCTATGTCCCGCCGGATTCCCTTGTGCCCACGGACCGTCCATATTTTAAATTTTTGTCCGATAAGGCGAAAATGATTTATGGGGGAAAAGCGCGGATAAAAGTATCGAAATTGCGCGGCGTCGTCTCCATGGGCCTGCTCGTAGCTCCACTTTCGGAGTCTAACTGGCAGATCGGAGAAGATTTAGCGCTTGAACTAGGGGTGGAGCATTACGAGCCGCCAACTGATATAAACACTTCCGGCGAGACCGAAGCGCCGCCGCCGGAAAAAGCCTACATCCCCAAATACGACGTTGAAAATTGGCGAAGGTACGCCCAATATTTTCAGGAAAACGAGATCGTGGCAGTAACAGAAAAAATTCATGGAGCCAGCGGACGGTGGTGTTTCTCCCAAAATCGGTTTTGGGCCGGATCAAAATCAGAATGGAAAAAAGAAAGCGAGGCCAACGCTTGGTGGAAAGCGCTGAGAGCGCATCCCGAAATCATGGATTTTCTGAAAAACAATCCAAATCTCACGATATATGGAGAAGTTTACGGGTGGGTCCAAGAGTTAAGGT
>JAHFBY010000079.1 GCA_023249835.1 Elusimicrobiota bacterium
GGATTTTAACTGCGGATTTATCGGGAGACTTGCACGATATTCGCGGTTCCCGGAAGAAGTTTTCCGGGTTTTACAATAAATCGAATTACCTTGCGGCGCAATCTTTAGGAAGGGCGCTAAGCGCGGAGCGCTCTCATGGAATTGTTTATAACAGCGTGCGTCACAACGGGGGAGAATGCGTGGCTGTTTTTCGCCCGCAAGTTTTAAACCGTTGCTGCGTCAACGGCCACATGATTTTTGAATGGGACGGAACTAAAATAAACAAGGTTTATGAATTGCGGGAGTATCTGTAACGGTGATTTAAAGCTGGAAAAATAAAGGAAAAATGAAATGAAACTAAAACGTACGTTGGTAGTGTTTGACCTTGAGACCACGGGGACGTGGATTGAGAATGATAAGGTCATTGAGGTCGGGATGGTGAAGGTATCACCTAGCGGTGCCAAGGAAACTTTTGTGCAAAGGGTTAATCCCGGCATGCCCATTCCCAAAGAGGTGTCGGAGCTGACCGGAATATCGGACGACGATGTTAAGGGCTCTCCTTATTTTAGAGAAATTGCCGGACGGGTTTTGGAGTTTATCGGGAACGCGGACTTGGGCGGGTTCAACCTCATCGGGTTCGATATACCCATCTTGAAAAGGGAGTTGCACGAGGTCGGGTTAGAGTTGGATTTAGCCGGACGGAACGTGATTGATTCTAAAATAATTTACCACGTTAACGAAAAAAGAAATTTGACCGCAGCTTATGAGTTCTACTGCGAAAAAGAGCTCAGGGACGCGCATTCCGCGCTCGCGGACGCCTCCGCCACGCTGGATGTGATCGTTGGGCAAGTGAAGATGTATGGCAATGAGGCGGGCGAACTCGAGTCTCTAAACAAGTTCACCTACCAACAAAAGAGCGAGTTTTTGGATGAGGAGCGCAAGCTGCGCATCTGGAACGGCGACTATTATTTAACCTTCGGCAAATATCGCAACCGCGGCTTAAAAGAGGTTTTGAAAATGGATAGCGGCTACCTCACTTGGTTAGTGAGTACGGACCTAAGCGAAAAAGTAAGATCGGTTATAAATCAAGCGTTAAATAAATAGGACCCCCTTTTAGGGGAGGCTGTTGAACGGTAGGTATGAACAAGGTAGAATTGTTTCAATGACAATTTTAAACGTCGCGATCATCGGCAGCGGGCCATCGGGATTTTTTGCCGCGGACGGGCTCTTGAAACAGGGCGCGGCGCGCGTGGACATGTTCGACCGTTTGCCCACGCCTTACGGGTTGGTGCGCGGGGGCGTGGCCCCGGACCATCAGAAGATAAAGAACGTGGTCAAGGTTTTTGAGAAATGCGCGCAGTTGCCCGGGTTCCGTTTTTTCGGAAACGTCAATTTTGGATCAGATTTAGTCTTAAGCGAGCTCTTAAGCCTCTACCATGCCGTGATCTTTGCCGTGGGCGCAAAATCCGATCGCAAGCTGGGGGTTCCGGGCGAAGATTTAACGGGTAGCGACCCGGCCACGGCGTTCGTGGGTTGGTATAACGATCACCCGGACTACAGCCACTATCATTTTGATTTGCCGCAAAGCAAAGTGGCGGTGATCGGCGTGGGCAACGTGGCTATCGACGTCACGCGCGTCCTGGCGCACGATCCCGACAGCATCCGGGAGACCGACATCGCGGACTACGCCTTGGAGGCTCTGCGCAAAAGCCAAGTCAAAGAGATCCATTTGATTGGGCGGCGCAGTTTAGCGCAGGCCGCTTTTACGGACATGGAAATCCGCGAGCTCTGCCATTTGCCGGGCGCGGACCTGGTGATCGATCCCCAAGACGTGGAGTTAGACCCTTTGTCTTTGGAAGATTTGGAAAAAGCCGATCCCGCGCACAAAAACAACGTGCGCATCTTAACCGAACAGGCCAAGCTCGGTTTAGGAAACAAACCCAAAAAGATTTTTTTAAAGTTTTTACGATCTCCGGTGGAAATATTGGGCCGGGACGGTAAAGTCGCGGGCCTTAAACTCTGCAAGAACAAGATCTACCGCGACGTTGACGGGACGCTCAAGCCCCGGGCGCAATCCGAATTTGAAGTGATCAACGTGGAGCGGGTGTTCCGCTCCGTGGGATACATGGGCGAACCTTTGCCGGGCGTCCCGTTTAACCCTAAAACCGGCACTATTCCCAACGCTTCCGGCCGCGTCGCGGACTTTCCCGCGGGCAAAGTTTTGCCCGGCCTCTACGTCGTGGGCTGGGCCAAGCGGGGCCCGAGCGGCGTCATCGGCACCAACAAACCCGACGCCTTGGAAACAGTGGAGCTCTTGCTCCAGGACCGCGCCGATTTAGAAAAAAAAACAATTCCCGCCGACGGAAATTTGGAGTCTTTGCTAAAAAGCAAAAACGTGCGCAGCGTCTCATTTAGCGATTGGCAATATTTGGACCAGCTAGAACAGGAGCGGGGCCGCCAAAAAGGCAAAGTCCGAGAAAAGTATTCCGACATCGCCAACATGGTGGCGGCCTTAAACAAGCGCCCGGCGCTAGGGTGAATTCGCAGCCTTTGGCGGCAGAGCGCTCTATTACCAAACGCTAACACTATTGATTATAGATGGACTATCTGATGCCCTATATTTGTTTGGTATAGGTTATGAACCAAAGAAAATTTAACGGCATGCAAGTTAAGTTTCTTTCTCTTTCCCATTTCATAGCTGAAGTCTGATCTTGACAATACATCATTTTTGATGTATAATTTTCAATGAAGAAGGAGATCGGATTGTATTCCATTAAGTTTTATACTGATAAAGATGGGCGGTGCCCGTTTCAATTATTTTTGGAAAGTTTGCAACCAAAAGTGCGAGCTAAAATTATTAAATTTATGGATATTTTAGCTGAATATGGCCCCAACTTAAAACGTCCTTATGCAGATATGTTGAGAGATGATATTAGAGAGCTGCGGGTTCAGTTTGGATCAAATAAATATCGGGGACTTTATTTTTTTATTCAAAACAATCATATCATTATGACTCATGGCATTTTAAAGAACACGTCCGCGGTTCCTGTCGAAGAAATTGAAAAAGCAATTCGATACAAAAAAGAATTAGAAAATAGGTTAAAAAAGGAGGATCTTCTAAAATGAAGAGAAAACTGGTTGATTATAAAAAATGGCGGACCAACGCTTTAAAAGATTTTGAGACGAGGCGCGCTTACGAAGAGCCGGATTCTGATCCATTCATTGAAGTTGCAACGCAATTAATTCGGATGAGAAAAACAAATCACATCACTCAAGCACAACTTGCAAAGAAACTTCACACATCACAGCAAGCTATCGCTCGGTTAGAGTCTTTAAAATATAAAGGGTATACAGTTCAAACTTTGGAAAGTATAGCCGAAGCATTTCATAAAGAATTAAAAATTCAATTTGTTTAACGGTTCTAATTGTGGCAGTGATAGTCAGACCAAGACATCGGGCAGATAAACATGCTCTCCCTGTGCAGAGTCAGGGCATTAAAAAGGGCCGCTTTCGAACGCGTTTATGGTTTCGAGCAGCAAGTCAATCGTAAATGGTTTTTTAATGTACTGCGCCCGCCCCGCTTTTTTGAGCGCCTCAAGCTCAATATCGCCAACCCCGGAACTCATCAAAACAAATCCGCATCGCGAATTTTTCTTACGTACTTCCCGCAAAAGCTCTAACCCGTTCATCCCAGGCATAGAAAAGTCCGAAACCACTAAATCAAATCCCGTCAACTCCATCAGTAACGCCTCAATTGCTGACCCAGCCGTAAAAACCAAGTATCCCGACTCTCCCAAAGCTGCCGCGCACATCCTTAAAACTTCTGCGTCATCATCCACTAGCAATATTTGTATGGCCATAAAAAAGGGGCGACAAAATCAAAACCTAGTCGCATTACCAGCTAGGAATGATCGTCGCCCCAAGACTTTTCAGCCAAGCAGCGACCTCATCCGCAGTAATGCGAGCCTTTTTAAAAAAGGAGCTCCCAAGCTTTCCTTGGGAATACGGGTTCAGTCTAAAAATTTAAATTATTCTTAGTGCTATTGATTAAAAAACCGCCCAACCTCCTTTAAAATAAAATGTCCGAGAACAGCAACAACGCTTAACCGAGAATAACATAAAACCGATAGAATGCTCAAGAGGCCGCATAAAAATGGAAAACTTTACCTTGCTTCTAATAGTCCTGAAATTTGTAGAATTTATAATCATGGTATTAGATATTGTGGCCCCTGAATTTAAGGTGGCAACTAAATGTTAAAGAATTTTTTTATTGGGAGCATTTTGTTAATCATCCCCTGCACTTTGAATGCGGATAATGATGGACTCTCTATGCTTGTGGGCTTTTTGCAGGGTATGTCTTCCATATTAAATCCTCAAACGGTTATGCAGGCCCAGAGCCTATCCTATCAGGCAGAAACATTATCCATGCAAGAAAGATGGAATGAATGGAATAGTTTAGTTTCTCTCCTTGCCCAAGATCAGAAGGCGAAGGTGCTAGAGTTAAATCAAGTTTCAGATGATGAGCTTAGAAATATGTGGATATCTTCATGGAATTCTACTCAAACGATCCCTTTCGTATGGTTAATGCCAACCAAACGAGACTCCTGCCATAACTCCATTGAAGTTTACATGAAAAATCATGCCACACTCGATGAATTCTTTGGATATGCTGAATTATTAGAAAAACAGCTTGGAAAAAAACATTTGGAAAAATATTGGCGGCAAGTCAACCCTGAACTAAAAAAGAGAGTTTGGGATTATTTAAAGAAAAAAAAGAAAAACTATGAAATTAATTCCGCCGAGGATTACTATAAATATATATATTTCGTGGAAGGAAAACTGGAAGAATCTGAATATACAAATAAAATAATGATGAAAAAAGCGGCACTTGAATACTTAAAGAGAAAACAATTGCTTTTAGAGGCCATTCACGAAGTTAAATAAAAACAACCGGAACCAAAGCAAAATGAGAAATTGGAGTTACTGGTCAGGGATAAGAAGAGACAAAGGGGACATTGTGGACAGACGTATCTCTTGGGTATAACAAAGTTGATCGTCCGGGGTGAACCTGGTAGAATTAGTTATGAGTCAAAAAACTGAATTTAGTAAGGCTACGTTTGTCGGGTATATTGGCGGTAGGAGATATGAATAAGCGGATTTCTGGCAAGAATGTTGACATAACAACGACATCTTCCCTAGATGGTTTGTTGGGGCAGTTGCGGGCGCTTATTCAAAGTTCTCGTCGCCAAGCTCTGCGAGCGATTGACGTTGTTCAAGTTCAAACTTGTTGGTCTGTGGGACGTCATATTGTGGAGTTTGAGCAGGGCGGAGCGGGTCGTGCTCAATATGGATCTAAACTTCTGTGCCGTCTGGCAGAACGGCTATTAGCCGAGTTTGGGAAAGGGTTTGATGAACGCAATTTGCGCCACATGCGGGCCTTTTTTCAAGCGTTCCCAATTTGGAACGCAGTGCGTACCGAATTGAGTTGGACCCACTACCGCACACTTTTGCGGGTAGAAGATCCTGTGGCGCGAAAGTGGTATATGGTAGAAGCGGCCAAAGAAAATTGGGGATCGCGCGCTTTAGAGCGTCAGATCGGTACACTTTACTATGAAAGGCTACTAGCCAGCAGAGACCGGCGGTCCCTCCGTCTGGAAGCGGTGGAAAAAATTACTGCTCTTGAAACGACGCCGCGTGAATTTGTGCGCGATCCGGTGTTGTTGGAGTTCCTGGGACTGCCGAATACCGGAAAACTCCTGGAATCGAAACTGGAAGAGGCTTTGATTGAACATCTCCAGCCCTTTCTTCTGGAACTGGGTAAGGGCTTCGCTTTTGTTGCCCGCCAACAACGCATTAGCACGGAATCTAAAGATTTTTACCTAGACTTGGTGTTCTACAATTACCTTCTAAAATGCTTCGTGTTATTTGAGATTAAAACGGAAGAACTCACGCATCAAGACATCGGGCAGATGGACATGTACGTGCGAATGTATGACGACCTGAAGCGCGGCCGGCAGGACAACCCTACGGTTGGTATCATTTTATGCGCCGGCAAGGATGAGACGGTTGTGCGCTATTCCGTGCTGCACGGCAACGAAAAGCTTTTCGCCAGTAAATATAAGTTGGTTCTGCCCAGCGAGGAAGAACTGCGCGCCGAGTTGATAAGGGAACAACGCGCGTTGCCTGATGCTGTGAACGGAAATGATCGGCCAAGTCTAAAAAAGAATAGTTCCGATCGCGGGAAATAGGAAAAAATATTCCGACATTGCCGACATAGTGGCGGTCTTAAACCAACGCCCGGCGCTAGGAGCTTAATTGCGTTGTATTCGTAAATGGGTTAACAAACCTGGTAGAATTAGGTATGAGTCAAAAAATTGAATTTAGTAAGGCTACGTTTGCTGGGGGGTGCTTTTGGTGCATGGAGTCGCCCTATGACAAGCTTTTGGGGGTGGCGGCGACCGTTGCCGGGTATATCGGCGGCAGGACTTTAAATCCCACTTACGAAGATATTTGTACCGGAGCCACCGGGCATGCGGAAGCGGTGGAAGTGGCTTATGATCCGGAAAAAATAAGTTATGAGAAGCTGCTTGAAACTTTTTGGCGGAACATTGATCCGACGACTCGGAACCGCCAGTTTGCTGACCGGGGCACGCAGTACCGCACCGCGATTTTTTATCATGACGCGAGACAAAAGGAGCAGGCGGAGAAATCCAAAGTGGATATGGAGCGCTCCGGGCGCTTTGACGCGCCCATCGTGACCGAGATCGTTCCCGCGACTGTTTTTTATCCGGCTGAAGATTATCACCAAGATTACTATAAAAAAAACTCCGTGCATTACCAGTGTTACCGCGACGGCTCCGGGCGCACTCAATACCTAAAAAAAATCTGGGGAGAAAAGTAAGTATGGCTAAGGCTCGGGCGAAAGCCCAACCAGAAAGCGCGGAACTTCTTGGCGAGCTCTTCGCGGCTCCGCCGCCATCCGACCTAAGCCCTTTGCTGGCCGGCTTAAACGCCGCGCAGCTCGAGGCAGTGCAGTACGGCCAAGGGCCGTTGTTGATCGTGGCGGGCGCGGGCACGGGCAAGACCACGGTGCTGGCCAAGCGCATCGCCAACCTCATCATCACGAAAACCGCGCTGCCCAAAGAGATTTTAGCCCTCACTTTTACCGACAAAGCGGCCGCGGAAATGGAAGAGCGCGTGGATAAGCTCGTGCCCTACGGTTTCAACGACGTCTG
>JAHFBY010000440.1 GCA_023249835.1 Elusimicrobiota bacterium
TCGGTAAGAGCCAGGGAAATTCTTGATTCCAGAGGAAACCCCACGATTGAAGTGGACGTGACGCTGGAAAAAAATATGACGGGTCGGGCGGCAGTACCTTCCGGCGCATCCACGGGCCAGCATGAAGCAGTGGAACTGCGCGATAATGACAAGTCCCGCTACTTGGGAAAAGGCGTGCTCAAAGCCATGCAAAACGTCAACAACAAAATTGCGCGCGAATTAATCGGCATGGACTCCTCCCTTCAAAAAGAAATCGACGCCAAACTTTGCCAGTTAGACGGCACTCCCAATAAAAGCGTCTTAGGCGCCAACGCCATGCTCGGCGTATCCCTCGCCGTTGCGCGCGCCACTGCCAACATTTTAAACCTGCCTTTATACGAATATATCCGCAAAGCTTATAGCCTAAGCGCAAAAACCTATATCATGCCCGTGCCCATGATGAATATTTTAAACGGCGGCGCGCATGCCGATAATAACGTTGACCTTCAAGAATTCATGATCATGCCGATTGGAGCAAAATCTTTTAGCGAATCATTGCGCTGGGGCGCGGAAGTTTTTCATGCCTTGAAAAGCGTTTTAAAAAATAAAAAATTGAACAACTCGGTGGGCGATGAGGGTGGTTTTGCTCCGGACTTAAAATCAAACGAAGAGGCGATCGAACTGATTTTGGAATCTATCCGCCAAGCCGGGTACAAAGTCGGCGCGGACGTTTCCATTGCCTTAGATCCAGCTTCCACGGAATTTTTTGAAGACAACAAATACACATTAGAAGGCGAGTTGACCGATAAAGTCAAAGATTCCGCCGGCATGATCCAGTTTTATGAAAACTGGATTTCCAAGTACCCTATCCTTTCGATTGAAGATGGACTAGCCGAAGACGATTGGAACGGTTGGAAACTGCTAACTGACCGGCTGGGCAAAAAAGCGCAGTTGGTTGGAGACGATCTTTTTGTCACCAACTCGCAACGCCTTTCCGAAGGCATACGTAAAAATGTGGGCAACTCCATTTTAATTAAATTGAATCAAATCGGCACCTTGTCGGAAACAATGGACACGATCACAATGGCTCAAAACGCGGGTTACACCACGATCATTTCTCACCGCAGCGGCGAAACCGAGGACTCTTTTATCGCAGACCTCGCGGTGGGGACCAACGCCGGTCAAATTAAAACCGGATCTTTATGCCGATCAGAACGGATCGCAAAATATAACCAGCTCCTACGCATTGAAGAAGAGCTCGGGTCTAAAGCGGAATTTTCCGGCAAACACGCGCTCGCACGCTAACCTAAAATCCAGGAGCTGGATTTTAACAGCTTACGCAAAGCAATCCTCTCATGAAGCTGGATAAAATTCCAACATATTGGAAATGGATCTTAGTTATTTTTATTGCCGGCGCCATATATTTTACCAGCAATGGAACCCGCACTTATTGGCAACGGCGTAAAATTCATCAAGAACTGCAAATAAAACTTAATGAAATGAAAAATAAAAATAAAAGTCTGGAAACAGAGATCGCGCTTTTAAAACATGACCCCAGCGCCCTTGACTATATTGCGCGTCAAAAATTGGGAATGATGCAGCCGGGCGAAATAGAGTACAGGTTCGTTATTGACAATCCAAGCGCCCAGGAAAAAAAACAATAATTTAAAAATGGACATTATCCGTGTTATCGGCATTATCTCAGCAATTGTCATGCCGCTTTGGAATATCCCCCTAATCGTTAAAATTTACAAACGGCGCTCCGCCAAAGATATCAGTTTGTTATGGGTGATCGGCGTTTGGGTGTGCATCATGGGAATGCTCCCTTCTGCTTGGCGTTCTCCCGATCCAATTTTTAAGTCGTTCTCAATTTTAAATTCAATCCTTTTCTCACTCGTCCTCATAGTTACCCTAAAATACCGCAGTAAAGAATAATACCGCTGTTTTTCCATTAATTACAATTAGTATATTTTATAACCAACACCAACAAAATCACCCTTTAAAATCATATCAACCTTATCTTTTTAAAGATCATTAAAATCAAACGAAAAAAATTTGTGGGTATTTTAACCCTACATTAAACTGACTATTTTCATTTTTGTGAACTTGAGAAGACTATTTACTTAAAATAAATCGTTCAGCTTTGTTTATTTTTTTATGTATGTATTTTTTACCCATAATTGGCATTGTTTGCATTTAAATGTGTGTTTTATCCAAAAATTAGGACTGGCACTTAAGTTGCTAACTATAGAAGTGATACGTTATGAACACAAAAAGAAAGCTCTTTACTCAAAAATTTTTCGTTATCGCCTTAAGGCGAGCGAGCCTCTATGT
>JAHFBY010000080.1 GCA_023249835.1 Elusimicrobiota bacterium
TTCAGGACTGTCTATTCCATAAAGACGGACCTTGTAGGTTGCGCTGGACGCTTTCATGAGCAATGTGTCGCCATCAAAAACTGCAACCACTTTTCCTAGTAAATCAACGCAACGAGCGTAACGAGCAAAGACTAAGACCCAAAAAAATAAAAAAATAACTAAACGAATTCGAGCCATTTTCAATAATTTGATATAAACCGATCTTAAAGTCAAGAGCGTGTTTTGATCCGAACAATGAGAAAAACTATAATTAAAGCATGGACAAATCATACGTTTGCGTTATGACCGGGTGGTTTGTATTAGGAATGGTTTCAAGTCTGCGCTCCGGACCCTTGATAGTGGAAAGCGCTTTTGAGTCCGGCCTCCGGTCAACCGCGGACGATTATAGCGAAGAAAATGAAGACGATGATTACCGGTACAATAACGCGCGCATCGCTTTGAGGCAAGAAAATGGCGAAGCTTTGGAGCAAAGTTTTCTTACGGCTTATTCCCGCAAAGAGTATAACCAAAACTCCCAACTGAGCAACCGCACTCGCGTGCATAAGGTCAACCAGAAATATACCGCAACTGTTCAGCTTGGACGTTCCCTAGCCTGGGACTATCTTTTCAGTTATAGGGACAAAATATACCCGGAAAAAGAAGTCAACAGTTACGAACAAATTATTTTCCAACCGCGCTTAACGTATCAATCTCCGCGTTTGCCGTATGCGCAAGTTTTTGGCGGGGTCAACAACTATCTTTACAAGTCTCGCGGCGTTCAAGATGAATTTTTAATTTTTGGCGGCGTTTCTTTACGCGCAGAAGTCTGGGAAAAGAAGCTTTCTTGGAGTTCGCAAGGCGAGGTCCAGACTAAAACCCGCGATAAAGAGCAGCAGCGCCGTTTTAAAGAGGCCTGGCAAAGCGAGGCGCGCTTCTTGCCCTGGAGGAGCTGGAAAGGTTCAATCTCAGCTCTAGGGGGATGGGAACAACGCAATAGCAAGGAAGAAGATCGGGATGAAGACTCTGATTATATTCGTTTGGACGCGGGTTTTAAGTTTGACGCTCCGTTAACTGAGCGGTTGTCAACATTTATCAAATACAATTATGTTCACAAAGATTATGTGGAGAGTAACCTTGACTTTAGCGCCAGGAGCGCGCAAAATGGTTGGGAAACGCTCTTGTTTCATGATAGGAGTCAACGTTTAGTCCTCAACTTGACCGGCGAAACAAAAGAGGTGTTGTTCCCTTTGCGTTCCCAAGGAAACTATTCCAAACAGACCGCTGCCGCGTCTTTGTATTTTCGAGCGCGAGCGAATTGGGGCGCAAAATTCGGGTTGAATGGCGAGTTCTATAACTATGCCAACGGTGACAAAAATAAAGAGCGTTGGTCCGCGCTCTTAAGCGGCGACCAACGGTTAGGCCAAAGTCAGTGGCGTTTAGCAGGGGCGGCCCGCTACCGTTATTCCGACCGCCAAACAGAGTCGAACCTTCATCAGTTTTCCTTGCGCCTTGAGGTCTCCTGTAAGATGTAATGCCCTTTGACTATCGATGTCACTGGGATAGAGGCAGAAAAGTTTGACGCAGAGTACACATACAAGGGCTATAAGAGGTATATGCCGATATTGGGTTTCATTGGGAGCTCAAAAAGGCATTCGTAGCCCCCAAAGCGTCCGCATCCTCTTCCACCGTTGTTTCTGGAAACTCTAACTCGCTTCTTTTAACAGCCACCATCGCGGCAACGTAGCGCATAGCTTCGGAAAAGAGGCCCACCGCATCATGCGTAACCCAGCTCTCATGGGCAATATAAGGACCAGATTGAAGAGCTTCTTGAGCCCCCATTTTCTTCATCCCTAGGTTTTCAATAAAATGGGCCAGTTCGTGGCAAAGTGTATAGTCATCGTATACTCCCGCGCTCAAGTACATGGTCACTTTACCATCCTTCATACCAAACGATGCCGCAAACCGGGCATTTTCCATTAAGAGCACCTGTTCAATTCCAAATATTTTCGCGGCAAAAAAGGACCAGTCAACTTGCTCCTTTTGCTCGGGCGTGTAGTTGTCCGGATCAATCAGGAATTTGGCCGGCTCTTTCATATCATTTAAGGCAAACGCAATCCCTGTGCCTTGAGCAATCTGCGCCTCGGCATAGGGAACGCTAGAAAGCCCAGCCTCGTCTCTTTTACCGTTGATTGCGTCTTGGATTAATCGGCGTTCTTTGTAGAGGCTATGCAGGTGAGTGGAGCCATTGGCTTGGCGAACCTCCACATCGAGCAGTAATATCAGCTTGGCAAATGCCTTAAACCTATGGCTGTTATCCAATGCGCGGAGCGCTTCCAGGTCCAGATCCCCGGCATTGCCGCTATTGACCTTTTCCGCTAGTTCCAAGATCCAATGGTCCTCTTTCTCATGAATGATATCCGCGTATTGCGGGTTGGACCAAAAATCTATGGGAAAGCCGTGAAACGCGTATTGCGGGCTCCTCTGGTTTAACATTTTGTAGGCAATGGCTTTGTAAAATGCCAGGGCCACATATTTTTGAATCAGGGGCAAGAGCCGGTCTTCGTGTTCAAAAGCGCTGCGGTTACGGATCAGGGGCAAGGGTATTTGCAGTTGCAAGCCGAGCCCGCTGATATGGCTGCGCAAATCGGGCGGGATCAACGCTAGATATTTCTCGCTTATATCGCCCACCCTTAAACCAGCCCGATCCAAAAGCTGGTTAGGCAGTTCCGGAGCGGCAATAACGCGGAAAGTCCCGTCCACAACAGCCTCTTTGGCCTTGAGTTCGCTCAAGGTTTGGCAGGGCACGGTTAAGGGCTCTCTCCGGTCATCTTTATCCAAATAAATAATTTTAAAATCCTCGTTTTGTGAAAGCGCCGTAAATATTTTCCAGGATTCTAGGGCCAGCATCTGTTCCAGCTCGGGAATGGTTTGCTCCGTGCGCTTGATCCGCCGCACCGTTACCCCGCTCTCTCCTGGGATTGGGGGCAGCTCGCGCAGTTCCGTTAAGCGGATACCCTCGGCAATGCCCGATTCATTGCGCACCACCTTTAAAACATAGAGCCAAGATTCGGTTTGGGAACGGGTGAGGATCTCCAATCTTTCCACGCCTTCAAAAATGGCGTATTTCCCCGTGCCAAAATAGCCGGTAAAATCTTTTTGCCGGCCTTGCGCTTTGGTGGACTTGGGGATTAAGAGCGCCACCGGATATAAGGCCCCGGTGCCGTTATCTTTAGCCTCTTCCACGTACTCTGAAACACCCTCCCTCTCTTGCAAATAAAAGTCCAGGGTCAACTCCCCTTTTTGTTTAGAGCCGAGGATAGAGTCCCGCGAATTTTGCGCTATCTCCGCGGTATAGGCGCCGGACTCCCTCTGTTTATCGGTGTTGCGCACCAGGTCTCGCTCTAACGGCACAGAAGGCTCGGGCAAGCTGGTTAAATGGTCCAATAGATAGGGCATGGTCATGAGCGGTGCAGCAGAATCGGATTTAGGGCGATTTTCTTCTAATTGCAAAATTTGAGAAAGTGCCACTCCTCCTTCGGGCATACGATGCGATTGGCCCGGAACTTCGCTCCATGTTTTGGTTTTAAGCAGATCCACGTTGTGGGTGAGGTAGACGATAAAGGGCCGCGCTTTGCCCAGCGCTTTTTGCATTCCGGGATCATGGGGCTCTTGCGCGTAACGGTTTAACGCCGCTCTCTCTACAGCGGACAAGGACTGGATCATGCGTTTCAGGAAATATTCTTTTTGCGGATTGTTCAAGAGCCGCTCTATCTGTTGGATCACGGTCTTACGGCACTCCTTGTCTTTTTTAATCATGCCGTTCAAAAATGTAATGAGCTTGATCGAGACTTTGCTATTCGCCCCGGAACTTTCCAGCTCCGCCACCAACCTTCCCAAAACTGGAAGCGCCTCAACGTCCTCTTTGGATTGGAGCATAAAACCCAATCCTTGTGTGCGAAGCTCGCGATTGTGGAGTAATTCTAAAGGAACGAAGGTTCCAAGCACAACGTCGAGCACAGAGCGGGAAAGGTTTTGGTAAAACTCAGCCCTTAACCCCACGGAGTCTTCTTGCAGCCAATAAGACTCAAACTCAGTCAGCGCCGGGGCGCAAATTTCGCTCATCTTTTGCGCCCTTTGCGCCAAGGTTCCAAATGGAAGCGCCTCCAAATTCACCTCGCTCAACTTTTTTAACAACAGCTCAATTTTCTCTTCACTGATCTCATTTCCCCCTGCCAAGAACGCTTTCAACTCTTCCCGCAGCTCCTCCTCCTCTTTTTGATAGATTTCCGCTATTGCGCTCTTCAGCCGCTCCATAAAAATTTTAGAGCCTGGCAATATTTTTTCTCCAAGCTCCAGGAGCAGTTTAAACGCCTGCCGCGCCTGAACAATGAACTTAAGACGCTGCTCTTGAAACAACGGGCTCGTTTGCGCTAATGGATATTGCGCTAATGACACGGACTCTTCCAAAGGTTCATTGGAAATGTTATAAAAATAAATTTTATTGCTTTCCGGATCCACCATGCTAAACTGGGCGCCATCTGCGCTAAAGCGCGGCAAGCTCATACCGGGCATTGGTAAACGCAGTTTTAATACTGATTTCTTGGATAAAATATTAAAAATTTCAAGCACTTGCATGTGATCATAGAAACAAATAAATGCCAGATACGCCCCATTTTCAGAAAGCAGGTAAAAGTCCTCTGGTCTTGGCCTTATAGCCAGTTCAATTGAATGTTCTGTTATTTTTTCATGGTCTGCAATCCACATTTTAAGAGTTGATCCACTGAAAAAATAAACTCCGCGACTATTGCGCTTTAATTGTACACCCAGAGGCAGTGAAACCCTGGAGCCCTTCACTTCCCTTTTCTCATTCAAACCAAATAAAAACAACTGGTTATTGGGTGAGTCATGCGCAATCATAAATCGGTTATCCATTGCAAAGCAAAGGGGTTCAACACTTATACCATGTCTCCTTAATTTAGGAGTACCTACTTCTATAATATCAAGGGTATACTTGCTCTCACGCGCTTCGCTTAAGACTCCCACTATAGAGCTATCAGAAGAGAAAAAATAATTAACAAAAACACCGAAAGTATTATAATAATCACCTATGGTGTATTTATGAAAGCTAGGCTCACAAATAAACCTTACGGAGCCATCTGGAGAGAGTTCAGAGATTTCATTTAAATTTTTGCGTTTTTCATGATAGGGCTCACTTCGAGCGGGAAGCTGTAGATTAGAATTTTGACCTTGAACCTGGACCAAGGTTTGTATTTGGAGGAATTGCTCGGCAGGGACGCGGTCAAGCGCCTCTTCCGGGGGGACGAGCGTTGCTTGTTTCTGTACCCCCGCAGAGCCGGAATGCTTTTCTATGAACACGGACTCTTGAACGCTGTCAATTTCATAAGAGGTGGTGGAGACTTTTTCGAGCATGGTGCGGATCGCCTGTATGGTGACCCAAAACCTTTTCTCTTGCTCCGGCGCTAGACCGCGGTTAGCGCGGGTTCGGGCCAAAGACAAAAAATCTCCTACGATTTGCGGGGGCAGGACCACGGCTTGGTCCGTTACCATGGCTGGAACCCGGTCAGTGCGCGAAGCCTCCATCCAATCTTGCCTGAATACAGTGAGATAACCCATGCTCTCTTTTGTGAACGGGATCACGACTATGGGAAATTGTTCCGGTTCAAACAGCCGCACTCCCGGAACCACGGCCCCGCCCAACTCCAAAAGGCTCTTGATCCCGTCCCAATAAAATAGTTTGGGGTGAACGTAGCGCACCACTTTCCCTTTGTTTAAACGAATCATTTGGAATTGCTTTTGATTGGGTAGCAAAATAACCCCTTGCGCTATCAGCTCCTGGAGCAGGGGTTGGAGCCGCTCCTGAATGGAGCGCCGCATTGCCTTTACAGCCTCTTGGTTTTGAGGGTTACCCTGCACTAAACCGTCCAATCCTGCGGCAAGGCTGTTTAAGGTCTGGATCTTTTCATCCCGGCTTAGAGCCGAAGCCAGGAGCTGATCCGTTAAATGCTCTATGGCCAAACGCATGTGGCTTTTGTGCGCGCGGTCTGCCTGCTGTGGAAAAATCACCCGGTCCCTGGATTCGGGAACCTCCACCATGCGGCCTAATTCAACGAAGAGCTCTCCGCTCAACACGGATTCGGACGCAATGGATTTAGGAAGTTCCACGCTATAGATCACTTCGCCGTTCCGCAGAAAACTGACCATGGGATGAACTCCCTTCGCAAAACTGAGCCCTGTTTTTCCCAACTCTTGCCTCGCCTCTGCTTCATTTAAAGGTTGCGCTCCCTTTTGGCTCTGTTTGGGCACAAACATCCGGCTCAACGTTTCCGCGTCCATGCCTTTGCCGGAATCTCCAATGGTAATCTCATGATCATCCACCTTTACCCAAATCATGCCCTTAGAAACTGTTTCCAGGGAAGGGCTAACCAGAACTTTACTCGCCTTTTTTTCGTTCACTGTTCGCGGCGCTCCCTCTCCGCTTTGCACCGTAATCTCCGCGTTAGCATTAGTCGAAAAACGGCGTTGAACCTGCTCCATAATCGAGGCTTGACAATAGGAGCGCTCGCCCTCCTTGGGGATCTTCTGCTTAACCCGTAAACTGACCACGGTTCCAAAAGCATGAGCGGAGCGCTCATGAAATTCTTCTAGCGTGATAGCCTTGATTTGGATAAAATTGCGTTTATCCTTACCGCGCAGGATGGTGAGCTGGTAGGCTGGACCATCTTTGGCGCGGGTATAAACATCCACCCGATCTCCAGGCTCTTCCAGCCAATCAATGATCTGCTTTACCCCTTTGCCAAACTGACCAATCCTACCTCCGAGCGCGTCAATGCTGTTAGAAACCGCTTCTAACACGGACTGCAACCTGGGGTTGGCATTTTGACCGACAATCGTTACAGCCAGCCTTGGATCTTCATAGGTATCGCCTAAGATCTGGTCTATCCGTTCCGCGCTATAGCCGATCCTTAAAAGCAGCTCATACCTGGCCTGGCGCGCTCTTTTTTGTTCATCAACGGATATAAGCCCGGGAAAAACGTTTTGGGGATGATCCGTCACCATGGGCAGGAGGCTCTGCAAGAGCGCGCTATTTGCAGTTGCCAATCGTTCTTGCGCCCGAACAAAGTGTTCTAAGTCAACGCCTCTAAACTTATTTTTTTCATCATAATCGAAATCATAATCATCATCATAATTATAATCATATC
>JAHFBY010000081.1 GCA_023249835.1 Elusimicrobiota bacterium
TTAGAGGCCAGAGAGATGGGCGCGCTTTCTGGTGTCTTAGCGCCAAAGTTCATGTCGTGAGTCGCGCCGGAAACTTGTTCCCAAAAGAGTCTGTTAGGCTGATTTGCAGCCACGGCAATCCATTGGGTTTCGCTGATCCCATACCCGGTATTGGATCGGATGTGATAGGGGACCGAAAGGTTAGGCAAGAGCTGGTTGCGGGCATGCAGCCAATCGGTTTCGTTCCTTAACTGGTGGGGGCCCAAACCAAAATTATCCAAGGTTTGGTGCAGGCGTACATAAGAGGAACTGGATTGCAGTTGAAACCTTAAGGGTCCGCTATAATGGAAAAATTCCGCGCGCACGAGGCCAAAAGGGCTGTGCATGGCAAAGACGGTCAGTTCGGCTATAATCATGAACAGAGCCAATTTTTGGGGAGAGCTTTTTTTTAAGGAATGTACGCCAATGGAAGCTAAAATTAATAGCCCGGCAGTGGAGATAAACTGCCATTGGGCGGGAAAACGCAGGTATTTGTATCCGGGTAAGTAGGCCCAAATCAAGGCGTAACCCGGTAAGTGGGGGCCTAGAGAGAGCAGCAGCCCAATTAGGATTGCGAATAGCCAGAAATATTTTGCTTTATTTTGCGTTCGGAAAAAACCCCAAACGGATAAGAGTAAGGGGATAATGCCAACGTAGCTGCCCACGATGGAGGGGTCTCCCTCAATTTCTCCATTTTGCCAGTTCCATAGAGGTATTAATAAAAACTGCAGGAGCTGAACCGGCGTTTGCGAAAATTGCGCGGCAACGGCTAACGATAATCCTGAGGCGCGAACCGAGATGCGGTTAATTTCTATAAAGGGTAATAATTGCGCAGCGCAAACCGCTAGAAAAACGGCAAAAATTATGGACCACTGCCGTCGTGCTTGCTGCACATAAGAGCGCCTGATATTAACATCGGATATTGGGAGGCCAAAAATCGTGCGGCCTAGACATAGAAGTATGGTGAGGTACAGAAATACCGGATTCCCCGATAAGAACTGAAGCCCCAAGGCCAGCCCGGCTAAAATGTGCGTGCGCCATTGGGTTGAGGGCAAGGTTCGAGTCAATAAGAGCGCCAGAGGCAGATAGATAATGCCGGCGAACTGGTTATAGTAAGCGCTATGCAAAAAGAAAAAACCGTTTAAACTCAAACCCACGGCTAAATAAAGAGCAGACCAGTAGCTTAAACTCATTTTGCGGCCTAGAAGATAAGCAAAGAACGCTGCAAGATAATAGTGCAGAAATAAAAATATTTGATTGGCTTTGACGCTGTGGAGGAGCCGGAAACAAATGGTTGGCGGGTAAAGGATCGCTTCCCGCAGGTTGGCTAATAGGGGCGCGCCGCAATGCGCATACGGGTTCCACAGAGGAAGCTCTCCCTTTTGCACGAGTTCGGAAATAAAGACGTTGAGCGGTTGAAATAAATAAAAGAAATCGCCGGCCAGAGGCACGCTTTTCCAGAGCGATACCGTTCCTGTGAAGAGGACGGAAAGTCCAAGTAGAAAGAGCGCAGCTTTGCGCAGTTCGGAAGCACGCATCAGGCGAGGCCGTGTATTGTTAATCGTCTCATCTTTTTGTAATTTTATTATATGAAAAATCGAAGGAGCGTGTTTTGGCTTTTTTATGTGGCGTTGCTGCTTATGTCGCGAGCGGTCTGGGGAGAGGGTTCCGAGGAACTGTTAAACCGCGCGAATGAAAACTTCACGCGCGGGCGCATCACTAAGGCGATTGAACTCTACGCTAAAGTCTCTGACCAAGACCCTGCTCACCTATATGCCCGGCTAAACCTCGCAGTCGCTTACCGCACTTTGTTAAACAATGATAAAGCGATTCAGTATCTTACCCAGGCCTATAAGCTGGCAGAAAAAAATACGGAAATACTATGCGAATTGGGAAACTTGCACGCGCACGAAAACCACTGGGACCAGGCGCACGTCTATTTTTCCAAAGCGTTAGAGCTCGATCCTGCGCACCCGGGCGCATTGTTCGGTATGGGGTTAGTGAACTTGCGGCAAGATCATGCTGCCCAGGCGGTTGTAGATTGGGAGAAGTTAAAAGAGTTAAAGGGCAATTATTCTCCGGTTTATTATTTTTTGGGGCAAGCGTATGAAAAAAAAGGAGAAAACGATCATGCCTTGGAGCATTACGTGCAAACTTTGCAAAAAGACTGGACTTTTGCCGAGGCCCGCTACGCTTTGGCTGCCATGTACATGAAAATGGAAAAGTGGAAGCCGGCATGGAAACAGTACAACCAGATCGAATCTTTTGACCCCAAGAATAAGGAAGTGCAAAAAGCTTTGGACTTTTGTCGTAATAAGGTTTCAGCGGAATTTCGCTCGGCAGCGGACATGGAAAGACTTCCCTTTACCCCGGTAGCTACGATTCCCAACATAAAAAAACCCGTGCAGGTGCGCATTGGACTATGGACTTCGCCCTCCGGCCTGCCAACGCAAGCAGGTAAAATAAAATTTCAGGTGAACTCAAATTTTAAATTGGTGGGCGTTAAAACAGGAAAAGTTTTTGCACAAGGGAAAAAAGGGGAAGAATGGACGGCTGTTTATAAACAAAAGCGAGTTTCTGACATCCTAACTCCGCAAGGAGAGTCCCTGGGACCGTTCGCCCATGCGGTGTGCGTGGAGCCTTTTGACGCCCAATCCACCTTCCTCATCCAAGAAGTGCGCGACCTTTCGGGGTCTTCGCGCCCTTATGTTCGGGGTCGAGAGTATCGCGGCAAAATGTTAATTTTTCCCCATCCGTCCAAAGGCATTTATCTTGTAAATGAACTGGACTTAGAAGAGTATCTTCTCGGAGTTTTACCAGCGGAAATGCCCGCTACTTGGCCGTTAGAGGCCTTAAAAGCGCAGGCCGTGATCGCGCGCAACTATGCATTATTTCGCATGCGCGGCGTGCGCGCGCATAAAAAAGCGGGTTTTGATATCTGCGATTGCCAGCATTGCCAAGTTTATAAAGGAGTGATCGAAGAAAAAGAGAGTTCAGTAGCGGCGGTTACGCAAACTCTGGGACAAGTGCTTTATGCCGATGGCTCGCTCGTGGAAGCCTATTACCACGCCAATTGCGGTGGCCACACCCAATCTGCGCGTGATGTGCGCGGATGGGGAAAATACGCTTATTTGCAAGGGATCTTGGACCGTTCCGCTGTTCCCGGGAGAGAAAATAAAGTTGTTTTCCCTTCTCCTCAACCTTGGGACTGGAGCCTTTGGATCAAAAGTTTTCCTCCAGCCTACTGCAATTTGCCGGAACTGATCAGCAGTTCCGAATACCGCTGGCTGCGCATCATCCCGGTGGAAAGTTTTGAGAGGATGCTGAACAAACGTTACCGCATCGGCCAGTTACAAGAGGTGCTCACCCTAACGCACAGTCCATCGGGCAATGTCAACGAACTATTGTTGTCTGGATCTAAGCGCAAAGTGGTGTTAAACGAAGAGCACCTTATTCGTAAATACATGGGTTTGGAGTCTCTGCGCAGCACGCTATTTGTTGTTGAAGCGCAGCGAGACGCGCAAGGGCGCATCAGCGAATATTGGGTTTACGGCGGCGGTTGGGGCCACGGGATTGGACTGTGCCAGTCCGGCGCTGCGGGCATGGCCAAGGCAGGCAAAACTTACCAGGAAATTCTCAGCTTCTACTACAGCGGTGCGCACTTAAACTAGGGACCTTTTTTCCCATGCTTTTAAAATAGTATCGGGATATTGAGCGGGAATGGGGGAGCGGCGGTAGTCTTTTATATTTCGGGTTGCGATAACCTCAGCGCCAGCGGCAATAGCGCATGCGCATTGCAGGGAATCTTCAAAATCGTTTAGCGGCAACCGCAAGGCGTAGAGAATATCTTTGTGGTTGGTGGAGGCGATTTTTACGAACCGCAAAAGATCGCGTATGAAATCTTTTGCCAATGGGCCGCCTTTAATAGGTTTCACCATATAATAAAAGTTTGATATTGAATGCCACGCCAAATAGGCATGTCCGGGTCTTTTTTCTAATACGTCCAACAATCTTAAAGCCGAAGCTGCGAAGGGTTTCCTGTCTAATGCGGCGTCTATTAATATGTCCGTGTCGAGTAGAATGGGTTGCACTGCGGTTTTTAAAAATACCGTTTGGCCAAGATGGCGTAGCGGAGTTCGGTTTTGCCGGATTTCTTAAACTTACCTTTCCAACGCCCAGAAAACGGCTTTTCATCTGCCGCGCTCATTTCTCTTAAAGAAGTTTCGATCAGTTGAGACAAGGACCGGCCATGTGAACGGGCGTAATATTTTGCTATTGGGATGAGTTCTTTATCGATCGTTAGAGTGACCTTTGATTTCATGGCACACGCCTCCTTGAAGAACATGAATATACGTGTTCACATGTAAAGTATACGTATAATTCATGAAATATTCAAGGGGGGAGGGGGTGGCGGATTCCTACGGTTTTTTTAAGGCGAAGGTTATTTTTAGTTTGGAAGAGGCCTGCACGAGGTCGGTGTTAGGGGAATTTAAACTGTAGTCGGACTCTATTTCTTCTTTTGCGGGTTGTTCAGAGGGGTCGCCCAGTTTGTTTTCCGGCGCGTCCATCCCTTTGTCGGCTAAGGCGCTGGTCGAGAACCCCGCACTTTGCACTACGTCCACCTCTTCTACCCGAGTGTTGATCTCTTCAATTTTTAATGGCTCTCCTAGGTTCATGGATAAGGATCGGGCAATGGCCGCTGCTTTTTTGCGGCCCTGCTCATAAGAATAATTGAACGCAGACTGCTTTAATGACTCCACGTCTTTAACGCTCAAGCGCACTGAGCCCAACGCAAAGGAGCCAATGGAGAGCGACAGGTCCATAATTTTTTCAATCGTTCCGGTATCCGCAACGGTCAGCGTAACTTTCCGGCTCACAATGAAGTCCGCGGTGACGTTGGCTTTGAGGTCGCGGTTGAATTGCGTGGAAGGCTTTAACTTGGCTTCACCGACCCGAAGATCCGTGGTTTTTATTGCGGATTTTTCCAATTCCGCAGTGAACTTTTTTATCAGTTTGTCCGCGTTCCTCTTCGCATTATCCACTTTCCAACCAAAGGCTGTAAAATAGAGCGTGACAACACCGATGTCTGGAACTTGGGTATAGACGGCTTCGCTAAATACCGTTAATGACGCAGAGTCAATAGTTTCTGCTGAAGGGTATAGATGGGGGTGAATAAAAAATAAAAACGCGCAGAAAAATGCGGTCGTTCGGAAACGATTTAAGCGGTCCATTGGCTGATTTTTTCGCAATACTCTTTGACCAGTTCGCGCGCTTTGCGCTCTTCCATAGCCTCCACCCAGAGGTGAAAATAGGCTTCATCCAAATCCGGCAGCATCAACACCCAGGAGTCTTTAAATTGAATTTTAACGCCTTCGATCAAAACCATGTTCTTGCTTTTAGCGGATTCCATGGCCAGGCGCATCACCTGTCCCTTTTTGTCCCAGGGGCAAGGGATCTTGTGGTGGTGTACCAACGGTTTGTGAGGTATTAATTTCATTACCTGTCCTATTTTTGTCTTTTGCGCTGCCAGCAGCTCTAAAATTTTGGTGATCGCGTACATGGCGTCAAAAGCAGGTTGGAATTCCGGGAAGATGAAGCCACCGATGCCGTCGCCCACCAGGCGCATGCCGTTTTCGCGCGAGGTGTTTACGATTTTTTTCACCATGGTGGGGACGCGAGTGACTTTTAACTTTGATTTGGCCGCTAAATTATCAATCCATGAAGGCTGGTTAATCGGCACTGCAATGGTCCCCGAGCCGTAGGCCTGCATAGTTAAGTAAGCTATTGCCGCTAGTGCGTGAGTGTCCGGGATAACTTTGCCGCGCTCATCTATGATAAATACTTTTTCAGCGCCGGTGTCAATGAGAAAGCCAATATCGGCTTTTAAGGTGGTGACGATATTGGAAAGCTGTTCTAAAGAATTATGAAATTCTTTGCCGTCTTTAGTAATTTTTTGCGGGTTAGTGAATGAGTTTAATGCCACTACGTCTAACCCAAGCTCTCCTAAAATATCCGGAAAACTCATGCTTGCCGAAGAAAATGCGTAGTCAATAACTACTTTGAAGTGGGCGTTTTGCAATGCTTCGCGGTTTATCGTTTTCATAAACCCCGCGTGGTAATACTCGTGCGACCTGGGCGGAGCCGTGATATCGCCCACGTCTTCCAGGGAGCTGCGCATATAATCTTCTCTTAGATAAAGTTGTTCAATGGATTTTTCCTGATTTACAGAAATGTCGCCCCCGTTTTTATCAATGAGAATAATATCAATCAATCTGCGGTCAAAAGGGGACATTCGGATATGCACCCCTCCGGACTCTCCCTCTTTGCCCATTTCGTAGCGCATTACAGGGATGGGCGCCATGCGCAAATCGCCGACGCGCACCCCGCTGGAAAGAAGTCCGGAAATAATAGAACGTTTAATCATGCGGCTAGCTTTGTGAGCGTCGCGTGAAGTAATGACATAAGCGCCTTTACCTAAGAATGCGCCGTATGCCGCGCCTACTTTAGCGGCAAATTCGGGCGTTATCTCAATGTTTCCTAATCCGGTCATGCCGTAAGCGCCAAATAAGGTGCGCGACCATTTTTCGCCCCAAATAAGGCTAGCGCTTAAGATTGCGCCATCTTCCAAACTCTTGTGCGGCCAAATTTTTACGTTGGAGCGGATTTTAGCGCCTTGGCCAATGCTGCACTCATCTGCAATCACGCTTCCCACTTGGATCAAGGCGCGTTCGCCGATCGTGGTCTTTTTGCCGATAATGCTCTCGCGGATTAAGACTTCGCGACCTACCTTAACATCGTTCCACAAAACGCTTTCAGCTATTTCTGTAAAACCAGCCACCGCGCAGTTGTCCCCTAAAACAGAATTTTCAATTTTGCTTCCAGTCTCTATCCGGCAGTTTTTTCCCAGGATGCAGGTGCCGATGAACTCTACGCCGTCTTGGATAATCGTGTTCTCATCCGTCCAAACGCGTGCTTCGTGCTCTTTGGTTGAAAAGTGCAGTTTTTTCCCTCGACTGCTAACTGCAACCTTGTTGTCTAAAATGTCCCGGTGAGTTAATCGGTATTCCCGCAAATCGCCGACATCTTTCCAGTAGCCGTCCGCCACATAACCGTAGATCGCCTCATTTTTTTGCAGGAGTTTAGGGAAAAGGTCCTTAGAAAAATCAAAAGAATG
>JAHFBY010000082.1 GCA_023249835.1 Elusimicrobiota bacterium
CGTAAATCTAAACTCCATTTCATTGGCGGACACCCTTTAGCCGGTTCAGAAAAAACCGGAGCAGCCAACGCTTTGCCCGGCCTTTATCAGGGAGCGACTATGGTCTTGTGTCCAGCGCCATTGGCGGGCAATAAACAAGCTTTAAATGAGTTGATTAGAATTTGGTCTTTGGTTGGCGCCCAGTGCTTATGTTTGGATCCGTTGATCCATGACGTTTTAGTGGCGCAAACCAGCCATTTGCCGCACGTATTGGCAAGTTTATTAGTCAAACTTATCGGAAGGTTAACTCGTCAGGACCCGCGTACGCCGCAACTGTTGGCCGGATCGTTTCGCGATATGACGCGCATTGCCGGTTCCGATCCCAATCAATGGTCGCAAATTTCAAGCATGAACCAATCTTTTCTTATCGGCGCTCTTAAAGCTTACCGCGATTTGATCAGCCGCGCCATTGAAAATGCGGAAAAATCCAGCAATAGCGTTCAAGTTTGGCAAGAACTATTTGGTTCAGCTCAGAGCGAGCGGGTAAAAATACTGAAAATTTGAGGTTTTATGAAAAACCAGTTTGTTCTAGGGCCGCGGTCGCTTAAAATCTTGCCGCTCCGCCTGACCGGAGGAAAAATTCAAGGCGAGTTGGAACCTCCGGCGGATAAGTCAATTACCCACCGGGCAATATTCTTTTCTGCGCTTTCTCCGGAAAAATCCGTAATTGAAAACCCTCTTTTGGCAGAAGACTGTTTGTCCACTTTACGTTGTTTTCAGGATTTAGGTGTGCCGATTTCATTAAAGAATAACCGCGTTACAGTGGCCGCGGGTAAAAAGCGGAGCGGCTCAGTGTTGCGGCTGTTGTCTAAACCTAAGCGCGCTTTGGATTGCGGCAATTCCGGAACCACTATGCGCATGTTGAGCGGGGTCTTGGCCGGACAGCCTTTTTTAACCAGTTTGGTGGGAGACGCATCGCTTTCCCGTCGGCCGATGCTGCGGGTGATTGACCCTTTAAATAAGATGGGCGCGCAAATAAAAAGCGCGAACGGAAATCCTCCGCTGAGAGTTAACGGCTCTTTTCCATTGAAGTCTTTGCACTGGGAAAATAAAGTGGCGAGCGCGCAAGTAAAGTCCGCCTTGTTGTTGGCCGGGTTATCTGCGGTCGGCAAAACCTGTGTTTGGGAGCCGGTGAAGTCCCGGGATCACAGCGAACGGCTTTTGCGTTCCATGGGCGCGCAAATTACGCAAAAGCGCGATGCGGGTCTTGCGGGCGGATGCGCGGTTACAGTTAGGGGTTTGGCCGGCGCGTTAAGGGGTTTACATATGCGAATTCCCGGAGATTTTTCCAGCGCCGCTTTTTTTATCGCCGCCGCGCTCATGTCGCCCGGCTCAAAATTGAAAATAAATAATTTAAATTTAAACCCTACGCGAACGGGATTTCTCAACGTTATCCGGCGAATGGGCGCTAAAACGCGGATTGTAAATGCAAGGATGAAGTCGAACGAGCCCGTGGGCGATTTGTGGGTGGAATATTCCCCGTTGAAAGGCGCGGAACTAAAATGCTGTGAGGTTCCGGGCATGATTGACGAAGTTCCGATATTGGCGGTATTGGCTACCCAAGCAAAAGGATCAACAAAAATCCGCGGCGCGGGTGAACTGCGGGTAAAAGAATCAGACCGTTTGCGGGCGATCTCCCTTTGCTTGAGCGCGATGGGCGCCCGGATTGCCGAAAGAAAAGAAGGGTTGGACATTTGGGGGCCGTGCGCTTTGCGCGGCGCAAAAGTGCGTTCTTTTGGCGATCACCGAATTGCGATGTCCATGTCTATTGCGGCTTTGCTGGCTCAAGGAAAAACTGAAATTGTGGACTTTGACTGTGTGCGTATTTCCTACCCCGATTTTTTGCAGGATATGAAGTCCGTCATCCGCGCGCAAAAAATATGAATTGGCAACAGAAACCCATCATTGCGATCGACGGACCCGCCGGCGCCGGCAAATCGACCATCGCCAAAATAGTGGCCGCGCGGTTGGGTTTGCGCTATATTGATACCGGCGCGATGTATCGGGCGCTGACTTGGAAAGCGTTGGCAGCGAGCGTTGATTTGCGTTCTGACGAAGCATTGACGCAACTGGCTTTGAACTCTAATATCCAATTTGAACATGTCCCGGCGCATGAATCCTTGCGGATTATTCTAAACGGGTCAGACGTGACTGATTTTATCCGCAAATCAGACGTTACGTCCAACACTCGATTAGTGGCGTCGCACGCGGGGGTTCGTCAAATTATGCAGCAAAAGCAAAGAGAGTTAGGGCGTTTGGGCGGGGTGGTAATGGAGGGCAGAGACATCGGCACCGAGGTTTTTCCGCAAGCGGAATTTAAGTTTTATTTGGACGCGAGCCCCGAAGAGCGGTTTCGGCGCCGGCACCAAGAACTTTTAAAGAAGGGAAGAAACCTCACGTTGTCGCAAGTTTCCGATTCCATGCAGAAACGAGATTTTCACGACCAAAGCCGGTCGGTCTCGCCTTTGCGCGTTTCCGCGGACGCGCATATAATTGATTCCACCCTTTTAAATGCGGAACAGGTTTCCGACAAAATCGAACAAATTATTGCGCAAGCGACCCGGGTTTAATGAGAGAGTTTGTTCCTCCCAAACTTTGGCAACGATCGCTCTACTGGACCTGCAGCAATTTTATGTACGTCTTGTTCCGCCTCATTTGGCGATTAGACGTGGAAGGCAGAGAAAACCTGCCTGAGACAGGCGGAGTATTGCTTGCTTCTAACCACCAGTCTTTGGTGGATCCGCCGTTAGTGGGGTGCTGTATCCGCCGTCATTCGTTTTATTTTGCGAAGGAAGAGCTCTTCCACATACCTTTGTTAGGGTGGTTTCTTTCTCAGATGAACGCATTTCCTGTGCGCCGGTTCCAAAACGATATCGGCGCTTTTCGCAAAGCGCAAGGGCTCCTAAAAAACGGACAAGTTTTGGTGCTGTTCCCGGAAGGGGGCAGGAGCCGGCCCGGTGAAATAAGAGGAGCCAAACGCGGTGTTGGGATGATGGCGTATCTTTCGAGCGCGCCGGTTATTCCTGTTTATGTGGATAATTCCGCTTATTTTTTGCAATTTAGAAAATTGAACGTTGTGTTCGGCACGCCGGTGCAGTTTCCGGAAAAAAGCGCGGCTGAACCTAATTATCAGGAATGGGCAGATCGGGTCGTTGCCGCTATTGCGGACTTGAGAATGAATTTGTATAATAGAAAAAACAAGGATCGTGTTAAACTATGACCCTACAAGACGCAGAAGTTAAAAACGACGAAAAATTTATTTTAGATCAATTGCAAATGGCTCCTAATTTTATGAGTGAAAGTCAGCAAAACCAAGTCCCCAACAACTCTAACGAAGATAATTTCGAAGAGTTGGGTATGGCTGAACTTTTAGCTCAGCACGAATCTGAAACTTTGGAAACCGCTAAAACAGTGGGTTCCTTTATATTGGCTAAGGTAGTGAGCATTGTAGAAAGCGGCGCTTTAGTTGACATTGGCGAAAAAGCCGAAGCGTTGATACCCCGAATTGAGTTTGGTCCTAATCCCCCCTTTGCAATAGGCGATAGCGTGCCCGTATTAGTGAGCCAGGGAATTCGCCGGGAAGATCATTTAAAGGTGTCTTGGCGCGCGGCGCGGGATAAGATGGCTTGGGAACAAATAGTTAGTGCCCAGGAAAAGAAAATTCCCATCCATGGCAAAGTGAAGAGCGAGACCAAAGGCGGGCTGCTTTTTGAATGTGATTTTGGTTTGGTTGGTTTTATTCCTGCCTCGCAAATCGACGTTCGTCCTTCCCGCGACTTAAAGAAATGGACGGGTAAAGAGATGTCGGTCTATATTATGGAATATGACGTCCGTAAAAATAACTTGGTTTTGTCACGCAAACAATGGCAGAGCGAAGTTAACCTTAAACTCAAAACCCAAACTTTGACCGAGTTGAAAATCGGCGATGTGAAGACCGGGGTTGTTACGGGGATTACCACTTTTGGCGCGTTCGTTGACATTGGTGGAATTGAAGGCCTTTTGCATATTGGCGAACTGGAGTGGGGACATACGAAAAAAGTGGGGGACGTGCTCCGCATAGGCCAGGAAATTAAAGTGAAAGTTATAAAATTTGACGCGGCAAAGGATAAGGTATCCTTATCTCGCCGCGAGTTGTTGCCGCACCCTTGGGACGGGGTCGAAGAGCGGTTCCCCGCCGGATCGGTGGTTCCTGGCATGGTGGTGAGCATTACGGATTTTGGCGCTTTTGTGGAAATTGCCCCGCAAGTGGAAGGTTTATTGCACGCCTCAGAGGTGTCTTGGAAAACTAACTCTATAAATTTAAAAGAATCGCTCAAAGTGGGTCAAAAACTGCAGGTTAAGGTTTTGGGCGTTAATCGGCAAAAAGAAAAAATTTCACTCTCCGCTAAACGGGTGGAAGCTAACCCTTGGGACACGATTGAGCATATCTATCCCATTGGATCGCGGACTAAAGTGTTGGTGACCACTTTGGCTCCTTTCGGCGCGTTCGTTAAGCTCAAAGAAGGAATTGAAGGTTTGATCCATATCTCTGACTTTTCCTGGACTAAACGGGTAAAAAATCCTCAGGATATGATTGCCGCGGGTCAGGAAATTGAAGCGCAAGTATTAGAGATCAATAAAGAAAAAGAGAAAATTTCTTTTGGACTTAAACAATTGAAGGCTAACCCCTATGAAACATATAGCAGAGGTTCAAAAATAACGGGAAAAGTAATTCAACTCATGGAAGCGGGAGCGGTAGTGGAAATAGATTCAGAGTTGGAAGCTTTTGTCCCGTCCACAGAAATTACATCGGAAAAATTTGTCAAACCGCAAGATTTGCTCCAGGTGGGCGATATGATCGAAGCAAAAGTGATCCAGGTGGACGCAAAAGAGCGTAAATTAAATGTTTCTATAAAACAGTTGGACCGCGATTTGCAGATAGCGGCTACTAAGAAATACTCCGATCGAGCGCCCAGACCTAACTTAGGGAAGCTCTTGGACTCATAATCCTATCCTGAAAACAAAAATAGTTGCAGGTCCCATCTGTAGAGTTGTTGCGCTGTTTTTTTGCCTTAGTTCCCCGCTGTTTGCCGCGTCCCAAAATAAATTAATCGTAAAAAAATTTAAATGGAAAGTGTCAAAAACCGAACATTTTGACATTTATTCTTATCCGGGCAGTGAACTGCTTTTGGAGTCTTGCGCGCGTTATTTGGAAGACGCATATAAGAGCGTAACCCAGAAATTGCAGGTAGAATTGCCTGTGCGCTCTTCTTTTTTTCTATTTAATTCTCATAACGAATTTGAACAAAATAACATCGTGGACGTGGGCGAGGGAACCGGCGGGGTGACCGAAGCTTTTAAAGATCGGTTTCTGGTGTTTAACGATGGATCGCAAGCTTGGCTGGACCATGTGATAACTCATGAGTTTACCCATCGAGTGCAGTTTCAGGTACTTTATGCTGGTTTTTGGAAATCGGTTCGGCTGCTTAAATCTGTGCTTTATCCCCTTTGGTTTATGGAAGGGATGGCGGAGTACACTACCGGAGAGCTGGACGCTACGCAGAGGGATCTGGTCCTGCGCGATGCGGTCACTTCCGGCCAATATATCCCTTTAGACTTGCTGCACGGGTTTAACCACGTTAAACCTCACCAGGTGACCCTATCCTACAAAACCGGAAATGCCGCATTAAACTTTATTAGTCAGGAGTACGGCTCGCAAAAGGTGGGGGAACTCTTAGTGGCGCTTGCGCAAAAGTTCGATATAAACAGCGCTTTACAGGAAAAGCTGGGATTGGATCTCGCCACCTTAAACAGTAAGTTAAAAGAGCATTTAGACGAGGTTTTTCTAGACCAGGTTAAAGGCTTAAAAGAACCGGAAGAGTATGGCCGCGCGCTTACGTTCCCAGATGGTCTTTATCCGGTGTTTGACTCTAATCCTGTTTATACTCCCGATGGACGAAGCATTTATTATTTGACCGACAAAGGGGGTTTTACCGAGCTTTTTCGCTATGACTGCGACCTCCAAAGGTCTCTGCCGTTAAATATTCAAAAACGGTTTCCGCGTTTGGTGGAAAATATTCAAAGGGGGGGGAGCGCTTTGTCCGTTTCGAGCGACGGTTCTTCCCTATTCTTCGCCGGGGAAAGCAAACAAACAGACTATATTTATCAATATCAAATTCACCGCGATAAGTTGAAGAGGATTAAAATACCGTTAGACGGCGCGAGCCAGCCGCAAGTTTTTGCCAACGGCAAACAGATAGTTTTTGTGGGGATGAAGAACGGTTTGCGCGATATTTATATGGCAATGGCCAACGGCAAACAACTGCGGAATTTGACCAACACTTTTGCCGATGAAAGCTCGCCCCGGGTTTTTCCGGACGAATCAAAAATCATCTTTTCACGAGAGTCTCCGGTAAAAGAGGTTTCGGAACGTTACCGGCGCGACCTCTGGACTCTCTCGTTGGTGAGCGGGGAGGAAAAAAAGATCACGGATATGGAGGCAACCGTGACCGATCCTGCGCTGTCGCCGTCTGGGCATGAGGTCCTTTTCGTTTGCGACTCTGAGGTTGTTCAAGATATCTATCAACTGTCTTTGGCAGGGAACGCTTTGCCCAGCCGGTGGACAGAAATTGTTACGGGATTGTTCAATCCCGCCTATTCGCCTGATGGTAAAAACATTGTTTTTGGGGCCTACCGTAAAGGGGAACAGCACCTCTATCAAGGATCAGTGGAACGTTTACGGCAAGAGCGACCGAACGATCCAGTCTCAGTTTCTTCTCAGCCGGCCCCTGCTTTATTTACGGCGCCGCGCGTTAGTTCGTCTGTGTCTTACGGTTTCCGCGCGTCCACGGACTTTTTCTTTCCCATATTATTTTATTCTTCAACCGAAGGGCTTTTTACGTCCGCCTATTGGCAAGCGTCCGAAATGTTGGGAAACCACCAATTGCAAGCTGCGGTGACCTACGCTTCTGCGCTTGATTTTTTAAACTATCAGGTTTTTTATTCCTATTTGCGGTTCCGTCCGCAATTTTTTTTCGCGTTCGTGGGAGACACTCAACAAAACGTCATTTTAACCACTCGCGAGACGCGCCGGGAAGACGCGCAGTTTCTAGGAGTCAACTATCCC
>JAHFBY010000441.1 GCA_023249835.1 Elusimicrobiota bacterium
AAGCCAAACATTTGCCGGGAAACTTTTTTAAGATTGCTTGGGCGAAGGTTTGGGCTTGCTCCAGGTCCGGACTTGAAGTCTCAAACCAAACCAGGTCGGCGTAAGGGGCGTAGATTAAACTGCGCGCGATTACAGCCTCTAAACCGCCCTTCATTTTATAAAAGCCTTCGAGCGTGCGCTCGCGTGAAATGAAGGGCGCATCTTGCGGGTCAATGTCGTTGGCGATGTACTTGGCGCTCAAAGCGTCGGTGCGCGCAATGATCAAAGTGGGGACGCTGCAAACGTCCGCGGCCAGACGCGCGGCAATCAGTTTTTTAACGAACTCTGCGCTTGGGATCACCACTTTACCTCCCATGTGTCCGCATTTTTTTGCAGAGGAGAGCTGGTCTTCAAAATGCACGGCCGCGGCTCCGGACTCGATCATTTGTTTCATCAGTTCAAAAGCGTTGAGCACCCCGCCAAACCCCGCTTCCGCGTCCGCCACAATGGGCGCAAACCAATCGATATCCGTGCGTCCTAATGAAAAATTAATTTGGTCAGCGCGCTGGAAAGCATTATTGATCCGCTTGACCAAAGCCGGCACGCTGTCGGAGGGATAAAGGCTTTGGTCCGGATAAGTTTGACTGCTCAAGTTGGCGTCTGCGGCCACTTGCCAACCGCTCGCGTAAATCGCTTTTAAACCCGCTTGCACCATTTGCACGGCTTGGTTGCCGCTCACCGCGCCCAGACTGATGAGGGGGGAAGAATCATGGATCAGTTTCCAAAGTTTGGCGCAGGCTAATTCCGCCAACGTGTGTTTAACCAAAATGGACCCGCGAATTTTTAAAACGTCAGCCGCGGAATAAGGGCGTTTGATCCCTTTCCACCGATCATCTTTAGTCCATGAATCTTGCAGCTTTTTAGCTTCGGTTTGTAGGTTCATGCGCGGATCCCCTTTTCGTGAAATTCACCCATCCAAAACCTGATAGGCTTTCAACGTCAAAAAATCCGGGAAATCTTGGCTGTCCAGCATTTCTTTAAATAAACGAGCCGCAGTTGCGAATTGCCCATGATCAAACCGGTCCTTGCCTATTTTAACTTTAACTTTATCCAACTCCTCAACCATAAATTGATGCACCAAAGCCGAGTTCACTTCTCTTTTGTCGGCCAGTTTTACGTTATTGCGCACCCACTGCCAAACTTGGGCCCGGGAAATTTCTGCGGTTGCCGCGTCCTCCATTAAGTTGTTGAGGGGGACACAACCGGAGCCGCGCAGCCAGGATTCTAGGTATTGAATGCCAATAGAGATATTGTTGCGCAGCCCGTTTTCTGTGATTAGGTCATGCGGTATTCGTAACAGGTCCGAAGGGGTAATCAAAATTTCGCGGGGGATTTTATCAATTTGATGGGGGCTCGCCATGCCGACATCGAAGACCTGTTTAGCCAGTTCCACTAAACCCGGATGTGCCACCCACGTGCCGTCGTGACCTGCCTGCACCTCGCGGATTTTATCCAACCGCACTTTTTCCATGGCTGCTTTGTTCGCCGCGGCGTCATCTTTGATCGGGATCTGAGCAGCCATGCCGCCCATAGCGTGGATGCCTCGCTTGTGGCAGGTTTGGATCAATAGCTCGACGTATGCCGCCAGAAACCCTTTGTCCATGGTCACTTGCGAGCGGTCCGGAAGCACCATTTGCGGATGTTTGCTGAATTTTTTAATAAAACTAAAAATGTAGTCCCAGCGTCCGCAGTTGAGCCCCGCGGAATGATCCTTCAACTCGTACAAAATTTCATCCATTTCAAACGCGGCCAAGATCGTTTCAATGAGCACGGTCGCGCGAATGGAGCCGCGAGGGATTTTAAGGTCGTCCTGCGCCAAGTTAAATACGTCGTTCCAAAGTCTAGCTTCCAAGTGGCTCTCCATTTTGGGCAGATAAAAATAAGGTCCGGACCCGCGGCTCAAGAGTTCGCGTCCGTTATGATAGAAAAACAGGCTGAAATCAAGTAATCCTCCGGACACTGGTTTTTTATCCAACAACACGTGCTTTTCCGGTAAATGCCAACCGCGCGGGCGAACCATGAGCGTGGCTATTTTTTCATTCAATTGATAATTTTTTCCATTCAGATTTTGATAGGTGATTTTTCGGCGCACTGCTTGAGAAAGGTTCCATTGGCCTTGAACCGTTTCTTTCCAAGTGGGGGACTGGGAATCCTCAAAGTCGGACATATAAACGTTGGCCCCGGAGTTGAACGCGTTGATCACCATCTTAGCGTCGCCTGAAGGCCCGGTGATTTCCACGCGCCGGTCCAAG
>JAHFBY010000083.1 GCA_023249835.1 Elusimicrobiota bacterium
TGTGGCCGCCGGCAAACTGTTGATGCGGTTATAGTAGGCGTCCGTAACATAGACGGTGATTGCAACGCCGTTTTCGCCGGCGCCGTTAATGTCAACTGTCATCTGGTGCGTGGTGGGAGTGCCGGATTTGCCCAGAGGACTAACGTTCCATTTGCCCTCTACATAAGTTTCGCCCGGCATTAGCACGTGCAGTTGGGACGGAGTGCTGGCTGCTACTGTAATGTTGGGCGAAACGCCGGCGTAGTTGTCGTAGCCGCCGGTCGTAGCCGTGGCCGTGATCACGTGGTTGGCGCTCCGCGTGTAAAGCGTTACCGGGAACACGCCCAAACCTGCCGAAGGCGCGTTTAACACTCCGCTGTTAACCGGGTCAGTGTCATAGAGTTCGGTTGTTCCCAACTCCACGTTGGGTAAAGCAGGCGAGGTAGAAAGGTTAAAGAAAGCGTCAACCAACCGCACCGTGACGTTAAACGGCGCGCCCGCTATTTGGCTCGGAACGTTCGTGGGCGTAACTTTACCGATGTCAGTGGCGCCCCGCGTTAAAGGATAAACGTGCAGGCCCGGGTTCGCGGTTTCGCTCGGCACTAAGAGTTGCAGACCGCCGCTGCGGCCGGTGTAGGTGCCGTCTGGAACCGCGGAATTCGCGTTGCGCGGTTCAGTGACAAAATAAAGGCTTAAGGGGTCAGTGGCTAAGGTGTCGTTGGTGAAGGAGCCTAACCCAGAAAATTTCTGCGCGGTTAAATATTGGTCTGTTGTGGCGCGGTGCATGACAACGTTAAACACCTTTTCCGATTCGCCCGCGCCAAAACTTACCGTAGAGACCAGGTTGCCGGCATAACGGATTTCCGCCGCGCTGTCCGCCGGCGACAAAAGCTGCACAACTAAAGGCGGGTTCAAAGTGGGCACCTGATTGTAAAAGGTGTCCGCAAGTCGAACGGTAACGTTAAATTGTTTGCCCGCGACTTGGTTCTGCGATTGGCCCGCCTTTGATTCCGCAATTGTGCCGGCGCCTTGACTTAACGATTGGCCGGGCAAAAATACCAGGATACGCGAAGCGCTTGCCGGAGTAACGTTAATGTTCTGCGTGTAACCCGCATCAAAGGTTGGCGCGGGACCCGCGGTTAGAACCGGGAGAGTGGGGTCAACGTCAATCGCCTGAATCTTTAAAGTAGTGGTCACTTGCCGCAAATCAAAGTTAAATGTTTGCGTCATGTTCACCGACGCCGAAGAGGGGTTAGTGTCGTTAATGTCGGTCGAAGAAGAAGCAATGACCTGCGACGTTTGGCCGGTAATGTTCCAGAACTGGTCGGTAATGTTCACCGTAACCGTGAACGGAGTGCCCACAGCTTGGTCCGAGGGCAGGGCAGTGGTTCGCCCTTCAAAACATCCGGCAGCGCTATCGCAGCCCGGAGCAGCCACTTCGCCCGGAGCTAAAACTTGCATGTAGGTCGGGGTTCCCGGAACAACGCTAAAGGTGGACGCGCTCTGGCTGCTCGCAGTGTCCCCTAACGGGCTGCCCGCGCGCGTATCGGTTACCAGCAACTGCCCGATACCGGCGCGTTTATAAGAGTTGGTTCCTGTTCCTGAAGCAGGGACTATAGCTGTTCCCGTAACAACGCTAAAGTTTCCGGGGTTAGTGTCATAAGTGTCGTTTTGCGTGACCACGCTGATTTGGTTAGAACTCGCTAAAGTTGTAGAAACAAAATTATAGAACGAGTCCACCACGTATACCGTAGCGCCAAAGGAGTTCGCAACCGTTTGCGTGCTGGCAAAACCGCTCCGTCCGTAAGGCTGTTCGTTCCATTTGCCTTGTACCCGCGTTTCGCCCGGCATTAAAACCAGCATTTGGCTGGGCGCCGCGGGCGTGGTGATAAAGACCGCGGAGGTGTCCGACGCATAAGTAAAGGCGTTGTCTTCAACCCTTAAAGTTTGCGTAGAAGCGGTGTTCATCTTCACGTTGGTAAAGATTATTTGCGTTGTGCCCGAACCTAAAGATTGCGGGTTGCCCGGGGAATAGTTAAACTCAAAACCGTTTAAGCCGGGATCGTCGTAAGGGTCAAACGGCGTAAATAAGTGCGCGGTAACCGCGCTGTTAGTTGAAACTGAATTATAAAACCGGTCCGTAAGGTTTACTGTAACGCTAAACGCTGAGCCCGCAACAAAACTTTGGATACCGTTACTGTTGTTGCCGTCGCGGTCCGGTTCGCCGGTTTTGCCAAAACTGGTGGTAGCGCCGGGCAACGCGGTTTGGCCGGGCAAGAGCAACTGTAGTTTTGCTGCCGCCGCCGCGCCCAAAGGAACCGCCGCGGAACCGCCGCTGTCCCATAACAAGGGGTCTCCTGCGTTCCAGGTGCTGGCCCGAATCACCCAGCCCGGCGAACGGTTGGCAGTGACCAAAGTAAAATTAAATACCGTGGTTCCGGCTTGCAAAACTTGCGATGAGGGGTGCGCGTCGTAAGGGTCGGAGGTTTGTACCTGAACGCGCGGTTGCGGCGCAATGTCAGTGACCGGGTTAAACCAGTTGTCAACCGAATTAATCGTGACGTTAAATCCAACGCCCGCGGTTTGAGTGCTGATACTGCTCCAAGTTTTGCCCGTAACTGAACCCGGAACGCTCACTTCGTTGGGAATTAATATTTGCAGTTTTGTGGCGCTGCTCGCTAAAACCGTGAACGTTGAAGAGTTAAACCAATTGCCCGAGTTAAGCGGCGGCGCGCCGTCGTTGTCGCGCGCCCGCACGTAAGTGCTGGCTGTGGCCGTGATCAAAGTATAGTGGAACATGGTCGTGCCGTTTTGCAGGAACAGGCCCGCAGGGTAAGGGTCAGAATCGTACGCGTCTAAAGTGTTCATGTACACGTTTGATCCGTCGTTGGCAACAACGTTATAGAAAACGTCTACCGCGTTGACCGTAACCGCAGAAGATACGCCCGCGGTCCAGGACAACGGCGCGCCGGTTTTGCCCGCGGCGGAACCCGGGTCTGCGGTTTCGCCTGGAACCAACACTTGCAGGGATTGCGCGCTGCCGTAGTTGGTGACAATATGCGGGGAACTGGAAGTTCGTAACAGGTTAGCGTCTTCCGCCCACAGGCGCCAGCCCGGAGAAACTTTGGATTGCCTAAACGTCCAGGTAACAACCCTTTGACCGTTGGGCAAGGTAGTGGTTAAGTCCGTGTCATAAGGATCTTCCGAATAAATCGTGACGACAGGCGTTTGGTTGGTCGTGCGGTTCCAATAGAGGTCTACTGCGCGAATCGTTATGTCGAACGGAGAGCCCGCGACTTGAGTAGAGACCGAAACGCTGGTCTTGCCGCCGCCGGCGGAGAGGCCCGAATCGTAAGGCGGTTTGCCGGGATCTTCGGTTTCGCCCGGCACTAAAATTTGATATTTCACAAACCCGGAGAAAACTAACGGGACCTCAGCGGTGGACGAAGAGCGCATTGACCCCGACAACACGCCCGCTGCTTTGACTTTGGTCGCTTTGTTTTGCGCGGTGTATAAGAACACCGGGAAAGTCGTGGCGCCGTTCACTAACGCGCGCGAAGACGGGATATATGAGTAGGGGTCGTTGTAAGGAGAAGGTTCGTCAAAACTGATCGCGATCACAGTGCTCGTGCCGGTCACTTGGTTAAATCCAGCGTCGGTCGCTAAAACCGTTACCGTAAAAGTGGAACCCGCGGTTTGACCTAACGCGGTCATGGACGATATTTTCCCCGTGGCGGAACCTTCGTTAATTTGTTCGCCCGGAGCCAGCACAACTAATTTTGAAGGCGCGCCCGCGTCCACTAAAACCGGGGTTGAAACCGAGGGGACAAATAAGGATTCGCCGCCCACTGCGCTTGGACCCGTGGAAACGGTTAAAGTCCAGCCGTTTATAAGGTTGCGCGTGCGCAACTTCACGTTGACCACAGCTTGACCGCTGTTGTTGTTGATCGTGACCTCGCCCGGCGTGGAAACTAAGGTGTGGTAAGGGTCAGAAGCCTGAAACAATATTTTGGTGTTGGCCGTTGAGTCTGCCCGGCGGTTCCAATATTTGTCCGTGACGTTCACCGTGACCGGGAACCAACTTTCTGAGACTTGCGAAGAAATAACTACCGACGTTTTACCCAAAACTGAACCCGGGTCCGCGGTTTCGCCCGGAACCAAAATCTGCAGTTTCAGGGCTGTGCCCGTAGTTATGTTAACTGCGGAATGAGTGTACGCTAACAACGGGTTGCCCAAAGACGTGCTCGCGGTAATCGTCCAATTGCCCGCGGTATGGAAATGGAGGTTGGCTGTACCGCTGCCGTTAGATACAGTGAACGTGGGCGGACTGACCGCATAAGGGTCCGCGCTTTGTATGCTCACGTTGGCGCTCGTGGAAGTAACAATGTTCCAGTTTTCGTCTGTAATTAATACCGTTACCGTAGTGGTAGAGTCCACTTGCTGGCTAAGCAGACTGCCGGTTTTGCCCGCAACTGAACCCGGATAATTGGTTTCGTTCGCCATCAAAAGCAAGAACTTAGTAGGACTGCTCACGGATACCGGCACGTCCGCGGATGAACCTGCAAAGTAGGGCAGGTTGTTGGTGGTGGACGCGGTAACTCGCCAGCCAGGAGCGCTATTGACTGTTTTAAAGATAACGTCAAACGTGGTGGCGCCGCCCGCTAAATAAAGGTTGCGCGCAGAACTCGGGGCCGTGGTCCCAAAAATATCGGAAACTGTGACCGTAATAATGGGCGCGGGAACGGCGTTAGTGGCAACATAATTGAAATAACGGTCCGTTAAATAAACCAAAACTGATGTGGAAATTCCCGCGGTTTGGGTTGCCGGGGATCCGATTTTTCCAGACGCTGATCCGGGCAGCAAGGTTTCACCCGGCATGATCACCATGAGGCGGTCGGGGGTAGACGCTTGGACGCTAAAGGTGGTGGAAGTGCTGTTTAAAATCGTTGACTGAGAAATGGAAGCTGAGATTTGACCTAAAGTGGTGGAAGTCACAAAAACCGCTCGGAACACTTGCTGGCCGCCTGAAAGAGTGTTGGCGATACCGTCGGGATAACTGCCGTAAACGTCGCTGCCCGCAATGGCGACGTTTTGGACCGTGGTTGTAGAAACCGTGTTCCACTGCAAATCTGTGCCTTTAACCGTTACCTGGAAAGTTGTGCCCGCTAAAATGCCTCCGGGGAAAGGCGACCCTGTTTTTCCGCTAACGCTCCCAGGGTTTTGCGTTTCCCCGGGCAGCAAGACCAACAACCGCGTAAATGAGGAAGGTGAAACCGTGATTTGCGGCGAAGAGTCCGAAGAAACTTCCCAACCGCTCGCGTTGACAAATAGCGTCTGAGTGCCAATGGTAAGCAGTTTTACCGTGCTGATTGTTCCCTCGGCGTTGGTTAAGCCAACGGAATAGCCGCCCGCTTGGAAGTTGGGGTCGGAAGAATTTAATTTTACGGTTAGGCCGGGGTTGTCTGTTCGGCGGTTAAACCGCGAGTCTACCGCCCGCATAGTAACAGTGAAAGCAGAGTTGGCTTTTTGCACGTCCACCACGCCCGATCGGCCCGGCGAAGAGCCTGCCACCACCGTTTGGCTCGGAACTAAAACGGAAAGATAGTTTTCCGAGTTGTTGGCGTCTACTGTATAGGAAATAACGCTGGACGGGTATCCGGACAAGGAAGCAGTGGCTTTGCTCACTTCTTTGCCCGTATCCAATACCGTTGAGAAGTTGCCCAAGGACGCGTCGTGGCGCGCGGTTTTAGGAACAAGCGTAAAGATTGAAGTGCCGGCGGCCAAAGTGGCGTTAATTGGGTCCGGAGAGTCGGAGGCGTCGTCCGTGCGAACCGTAATAGTGGGATTTGTGCTCACGATGTTGCCCCACGCGTCCACCGCGTCTAAAGTGACCTGCATATTGACGTTCACCGTAGAAACTAAAATTGTTCCGCTCTTGCCCGCAACCGTGCCCGGTTCCCTGGTTTCGCCCGGCGCCATAAAGCGGATTTGGGTAAACGCGTTCGGAACCAAAGTGATCGTAGACACATAGTTCCAATTTGCCGGAGCGTTTGCGTAGTCCAGAGAGTTGGTTGACACTGTAATTGAACGCACCGTGCCGGTTTCAGTAACAGCGCTGAACAAACTCAAATCAAAAATCGTGGTGCCGCCCGTTAATGTGCGCGTGCCTAAAACGTTGAGGAGACTAGGATCGTTGGCATAAAGAGTGAGCGGGAAGTTCGCGTTGGGATCAGGGTTCCACAAATTGTCCGTAGCATAAACCGTGACTTTATAGCTTGCCCCGGCCAAGAAATTTTGCGCGCCGTTGCTATTGTTGCTGTCTTGGTCGCGCAGCCCGTTTTTACCGGAATCGTTCGTGTTGGGACCTCCCAACACGTAGGGCGCTTTACCCACATTTAAAGTTTCTCCGGGCAACAACATCAAAAGCCTGGACGCTTGTCCCGGCGTTACGGTCAACACCGTTCCCGTGCTCGTGCCCAGAACTCCCGGACCAATGTCTGAAACCGTAATCCTTTGCGCGCCGGAAGAAACCAAAGTGAAAAAGAAGTCCGTTGACCCTAACGGCAAAACCGCGGACGATAGGCCCCGCGTGCCGCTGGGTTCGGTATCGTTAGGGTCGGAAGAAATCGCGCTTACCGAGGTGTTGGTGGTGGTGACTAAGTTCCAATATTGGTCAACGCTGCGTACCGTGGCCGTGGCAATAGATCCCACCGCAATCGAGTTGGGCGTGCCTGTTAAACCAAAGCTTGAACCCGGGTCCGCGGTTTCGCCTCCCATTAACACTTGCAACTGTAACGGAGAAAGCGGGTTAACTCTCACTCCCGCGGTGCGCGTGGAGTTTAGTACCGGGCTGCCGCCCGAAACATCGCTAACGCTAAAGAGGTGGCGAGGATAAACAGAAGATGAATCGCCGCTGGTGAGTTTGTGGTGAGTAGCGCGCAAGAAAGAAACGTTAAAGACCGTTGTTCCGCTCACCAACGGCTGCTGCACGTGCACGAAGTGCGGGTCAGAAGTGGTGGAAGCGGAACTTAAATCAATTGTTGCGGCAACCGCTGTGCGGTTCCAATAAATGTCCGTGGACCAAATTGAAACTGCAAAAGAAACTCCGGCAGTGCTGGTTAATACTGATCCGGT
>JAHFBY010000442.1 GCA_023249835.1 Elusimicrobiota bacterium
CGCTGACGGTTAAAGCCCGCTGTTGATCTATGCGCCCAATCTCACTTGGCCCCTTTCCGCTCGTAATGCCGGCCACGTCGCCTAATGGCACCATTACGCCTTGTTGGGTGCGAATGGGTATCTTGCGCAATATGTCGGGATTATTGCGAAACTCGTGGGTTAAACGCACTCGGACTCCGATTTCTTTGCCCCCCTCTTTATATTCAGTAGCCACAAACCCGCGAATGCCGATTAACGCGGCTTTGGCAATATCAGAAACCGTAAGGTTGAACCCGCTGGCGCGGTCTTTGTCAATGGACACTCTAGTTTCAAAGGAAGGCAGCGCTAAACTTGATTTAACGCCCTCAATGCCCGGCACCCATTTGAGCATAGTTTGCATATCGTTGGACATGGTTCGCAAAACACTTATATCCGGACCCTTGATCATAATCGAAATCGGCTCTTTGGACCCGGCCACCGCCTTCATCGAAGAGCTTTGCATGAGCATTTCAATGTCAGCTCCTTCCAAATTAGAGCCTTCTAATTTATTTTTGAACTTCAGGATCATTTCGTCCGTTGAGTCGCTTGAAACCTCCGAATTGATCGTCACTAAACAATCGCCTTGATGGCTGCCTAAAGCTTCCACCGTGTCCTCTTGATCTGAGCCGACTCGGGCCAAGGTCTCTTTTATTTGCGGCATTTCGGAAAGCGCTTTTTCGATTTTTATCATAACGCGATTGGTGACATCGAGTTTGGTGCCCACCGGCATATTTAAACGCACCAAGAATTGCCCCTGATCCACCGCGGGCATAAAAATTTTATTTTTAAACGCTAAAATCACTAGTGAAACAATAAATGAGATAACTGTCATTACTAAAACAAACCGGTAATTATCCAAACTCCACACCAGCCATTTTTTATAGGTTTGATTCATCTTTTCTGCCCGCGCGGGATCTAAACCTTTAAACACCCAAAACCAAGAACTCCACCCTTTTTGGGGAAGCGCGTCGGCATTGATCATTTCATCTTCATCATCAACTATTAATTGTTTTGAATTGGAAGTCCTTTGCGGTTTGAACTCTTTTGCTTTACTGGATTTAAACCAAGTTTGCGGATAGGCGGTCAGGCGCGGAATCAGGGTCAAGGCCACGATTAAGGCGGCGATGTTGGTGATCACAGCGGCATAAAACAGATCTTGAAACAACTGCTGGGCCAATCCTTGAGCAAACAATAACGGCAAGAATACGGCGATGTTGGTCAACATTGAAGACAATTGGGCAACGGCGACTTCCGCCGCGCCGTTTATGGAGGCTTCCTTGGGATCGTCTATCTTTTGCCTGAATTTATCTATGTTGTCCAAAACGCAAATCGTATTGTCCGTGATGCTGCCGATCGCCAAAGCCAAACCAGCTAAGGCGATGACGTTGATGCTGCGATGAGTGAAATACAAAAATATAAAAAAAGTCAACATTGAAATTGGGAGCGCCACTGCCACCAACATCGCGTCTTGCAGCTTACGGAGAAAAAACAATAAGACAAAAAAAGCCAATATGCCGCCAACCACGCCATTGCTGGTCACGTCGCGGAGAGAATCTTTGATAAATTCAGACTCGTCATAAACCACCTGCACGTTTAAACCCTTAGGTAAACTGATGAGCAGCTCTTCTAATGCTCGGCGCACCCGTTTAACCGTGGTAACGGTATTGGCGTTGAACTGTTTTTGAATGGCGATGGAAACGTTGGGGTTTCGGTTGTACCGGGAATAGCTTTGAGTGTCTTGGAAGGTTTCCGCGCCTCTAACGTCTTTAATATTTTTATAAGAAAACTCCGCGCTGCTGCGCGCCTGGTCCATGGCCACAATAGTTTGACCAATTTCCTCAATGCTTTTAAACTCTCCTACGGTTCGCACTAAATACTCATAAAAAGAGCCTTGAGTGGATCCTGCGGGATAATTAATGTTGGAGGATTTAAGCGAGTCCACGACGCCCGAAATCGCCACATTGGAAGACTCCATTTTACCCAGGTCCACTTCCACTAAAATCTCGCGGGTTTGACCTCCGCTTACGGCAGCCGAAGCCACCCCTTCCACTTTTTGCAATCTTTTCTTGATGACGTCTTGAGAAACTTGAGTCAATTCCGCCAACGGCAACTTGCCCGACACCGCTAAGATCATCATGGGTTGCGCAAAAGGGTTGTGTCGTTGGATAATGGGCTCTTCTGCCTCCTGGGGCAGCCGGTCCTTAATTAAATCAATTTTTTCTCTGACTGCAAGGTGCGCTTGACCCATGTCCGCGCCCCAATTGAAC
>JAHFBY010000084.1 GCA_023249835.1 Elusimicrobiota bacterium
GCGAGAGGATGTTTTTGAGCGATGCCGCTATCCGTGAATCCGAAGCGCAAAACCGTAAAATTTTCGGCAATGCATTCCCTGCTCTTTCACTTCGTCACCAAACCCTCTGGAAAGAGGCTTCGCTCACTGAAACCGATGGCATGATGCGCCTAGCCATAACGGATTTGACCGGATATAAGGAATACTTGGCGTTCCATGCCGGTGGGTCCGCGTTAGCGGTGCGAGAGTTTGAAAAATTGCGAGCCAAACAGCTCTTATTGCAAGATGTTGCCTATGCTTTTTTTGGGTTGCTCCAAGCCAAAGAAAATACACAGGCCACAGGGCGTCTGCTCCATAGCGCTGAGGAACGGTTGGTGCAGTTGCGCGAACGCGTACGCGTGGGGCGTTCCCGTCAAACCGACGCTATTCAACAAGAGTTGCAAATTGCTTCGCTACGAGCGCAGCTTGAAGAAAATCAGCGCCAGTCTGGAACATATACGGACCGTTTATCGTTCCTTGCCGGCGCGCCGGTAGGAGAACTTGAATTTAAGGATTGGGTTGTTTTGTTGAGTTCGCGCGAGTTGTCAGGCTACCTTTCTACCTTAGAGTTACGTCCGGACGTGCGCGCGGCGCAGGAGAGTGTGGATTTGTCTAAGGGTTTGATCCGTATCGCTGTAACAGATTATTGGCCCAGGTTGGACCTGGCGGCAGATTATTATGCTTACCGTCCAGATTCTAAAAAAAATATTAATTGGGACGCAGCGCTCGTCCTTAATATGCCGCTTTGGAACTGGGGAGCCCGCAGCGCAAATTTAGATGTCGTTAAATCCGCGCTTGCCCAAAAAAATGCTGTGCTGTCAATGGCTCGCCGTCAATCGGAGTTAGAAATAAAGAACGCCTATCGGAACTACGTTTCAAGTAAAAAGGAATTTGAATATTTAAAAAACGTTTTAGACCTTGCGCGCCAGGACTATGATTTGCAGGTCCGCGATGACCGGCGCGGTTTAGTGACCAGTTTGGAAGTGGTTGAATCTTTAAATCGTTTAAATAACGCGGAACGGGCGGTCAATAATGGGTTGCTTTCTATCCGTTTAACGGCCATTGAGTTGCAGCTAGTTTCCGGCGCTGTTCCAGAGGAAATTTTACCATGAAGGAGTTATAAGAAAAAACCATGACTGAGCCTAAGCGAAGAAATGGTTGTGCCAAGGAGTTATAAGGAAAAACCATGACCGAGCCTAAGCGAAGAAATGGTTGTGCCAAGGAGTTATAAGGAAAAACCATGACTTTATCGGACCTCGCGATAAAAAAACCCGTATTTGCCTGGATGATTATGTTAGCGCTTCTGTTGTTTGGAGGAATTGCTTATTTTCGTTTAGGGGTGTCTCAAAATCCAGACGTGGACTCTCCAGTGGTCAACGTTCAACTCAACTGGGAGGGCGCTGCGCCGGAAGTGATGGAAACCGAAGTCGTCGATCCGGTGGAAGAGGCAATAATGACCATTGAAGGTATTCGCGATGTCAGTTCCACCTCTCGTTTTGGCACTGCCAATATTACGGCTGAATTCGATTTGAGTAAAGATATCGATGTGGCGGTGCAGGAAGTGCAAACAAAAATTGCGCAAGCCCGGCGCAATTTACCTAACGACTTGGATCCGCCCATTATCCAAAAAGTGAACCCAGAAGATTCGCCCATTATGTGGGTAGGCGTTTCTGGAAATCGGTCCTTTCGCGAGATTTCCGCTTATGTTCAGGACCATTTGCTCGATCGGTTTCAGACCTTGCCGGGAGCAGGGGAAATTACATTAGGCGGTTTTGTTGAGCCGAACTTGCGCGTGTGGCTGGATCCGGATAAAATGCGCAACCTGCAGTTGACCATAGACGACGTGGTGAGCGCGGTGCAGTTGCAGCATTCGGAGCTGCCGGCCGGCGTCTTGCAAAACGCGCGTCAAGAGCAAAATGTGCGAGTGATGGGCGAGGCCTCTTCCATCCAAGAGTTTGGACGAATTAATATCCCTCAACGCGTTGGGCAAGGGGCGCTTTGGCGCACCATTCGCATTGCTGAAATTGCCCGGATTGAAGAGGGGTTAGCCGACGTGCGCCGGATTTCTCGGGCCAATGGATTGACCTCTATTGGCATGGGTATCCGCAAACAGCGCGGCACAAACGCAGTCGCCTTAGCTCACCAGATCAAACAAAAAATAGAGGAAGTTAAAAAAGAGCTTCCAGCAGGAATTGGGATCAATATTATTTTTGATACGACTCGGTTCATTGAAGACAATGTGCATGAGCTTTTGTTTACTTTAGTGTTGGCGGTTGTTTTAACGTCTTTTGTATGCTGGCTTTTCTTGGGTTCGTTTAGTTCTACCTTTAACGTGATTTTGGCTATTCCCACGGCACTGGGCGGAACTTTAATGGTGATCTACTTTTTTGGGTTCACTTTAAATACGATTTCGCTTATGGCGATATCTTTGGTAATCGGCATCGTGGTAGACGACGCGATCGTGGTGCTGGAGAACATTGTTCGCCACCGGGAAAGCGGCGAGTCTCAAATTAGCGCGGCGATTTACGGTGCGCGCGAAATTACGTTTTCAGTGATCGTTATATCCAGCGCCGTGATGGCTATTTTTTTGCCCGTGGCGTTTATGAAGGGACTTGTGGGCAAGTTTTTCTATCAATTCGGCGTTACCATTTCGGTCGCCGTTGCGTTCTCTTTGCTGGAAGCCATTACGATTGCGCCCATGCGGTGCAGTCAGTTTTTGGAAGTGGGCCACAATACTTGGATCGGGCGGCGCATGGATTCCTTTATGCATAAACTTACGCAAAGTTATTCTTCCGCGCTTAGCGGCGCGCTTCGTTTTCGCTGGAGCGTAATTTTGTTAACCTTAACTTTGTTTGGCGGATCATTGGTCATTGCCAAAAAGCTCCGCCGCGAAATGTCGCCGCCGCAGGACCAGGGCACTTTTGTCGTGCGCATCCAAACCCCGCCCGGATCATCGCTCACGTTTACCGATGAAGTATTTAAAAAAGTGGAAAAATATCTATCGGAAAGACCGGAAGTGGACCGATATTTTGGCGCGGTTGGCGGTTTTGGCGGTGGGGAAGTGAACTCCGCGCGGGTTTTTATTACCATGAAACCACGCCAACAGCGGCCCTTGGGTCCGGATAAAAAGCATAAAGTCTCACAGCAAGAGTTCATGCCCATAGTGCGCGCCGGCATTAAAGATATTCCGGGCATTCGTCGCGTGGCCTTGGAAGACCGTTCACAAACAATTTCCGTGGGGTCAGGGCGAGGTTATCCCATTGAGTTGGCGGTGCAAGGCCCGGAATGGGAAAAGTTGGGCCAATATGCCGAAACCATTCGGCAGCGTTTAATAGATTCCGGTCTGGCGGTTGACGTTGATACCAGCTATCAATTGGGTATTCCCGAAGTGAGAATTCTGCCTGACCGGGAAAAAGCCGCGGACCGCGCAGTTACGGTATCGGCAATTGCGCGCACCATTAATAGCATGGTGGGCGGAGTGCGAGTGGGTAAATATACTAAGGGCGGTCGGCGTTATGATATTCGCTTGAGTTTAGAGGACTCTCAACGTTCGCGCATTTCCGATTTGTCAAAACTTTGGGTGCGCAACACTCGCGGAGAGTTGGTTGCTCTTTCGGAGGTAACCAAAGTAGTGGAAAAACCTACGCTCTTATCCATTCAGCGTAAAAACCGGCAACGTTCAGTCAATATCACTGGAAACGTTTTTCCGGGAAAATCTCAAGCTGAGGCGATCGCGCGCGCGCAAATAATTGCCAAAGAGGTTTTGCCTGAGGGATACGGGTTGGTTTCTACCGGCAATTCGCAAACGTTTGCGGAAACTTTTAACGAGTTGATCTTTGCTCTTTTCTTAGGCGTGGCCATTGCCTATATGATCTTGGGCGCGCAGTTTAACAGCTTTATTCATCCCTTTACAATTCTGTTGGCGTTACCCTTTAGTTTCTCAGGTGCTTTGGCCGGCCTTTATTTGTGGAACCATTCTTTAAACATGATGAGTATGATCGGTATATTGCTGCTCATGGGGATTGTGAAAAAAAACTCCATTTTACTGGTTGATTTTACCAATGCCAAACGCTTGGAAGGTATGTCCACTCAAGAGGCTCTGTTGACGGCTTGCCCTTTGCGGTTGCGACCCATATTAATGACTTCTTTGGCAATTATTGCCGGCGCTTTGCCCGCGGTATTGTCATTTGGGCCAGGTTCAGAGCTGCGCGCGCCCATGGGATCTACGGTGATTGGCGGGACATTGGTTTCAACGCTATTAACTCTTTTTGTAGTGCCTTGCGCTTATAGCCTGTTGGCCCGCATCGAACCTAAACATAAAGTAGATCGTCAAGTGGAAATTGCTCAAACGCTCAAGCGTAGGGTCAAAGGTTAATTCTTAATTTCTTTTCATGGCAGAAGGTTTTGATTCAGCGTTACTGGAAAAAATAAAAAATGGCGAAACCGGCGCTTTTGCAAGCCTTGTGAAACGGTATCAGCAAAAGGTTTATCAGCTCTGTTTGTCTATGGTAGGGCCTGCAGAAGCTGAGGACGCCGCCCAATCGATTTTCATCTCTATTTATCAATCCATTCGTAAGTTTGAAGAGCGCTCTCAATTTTCTACTTGGCTTTACCGGGTAGCTGCCAACCATTGTTTAAACCTTTTGGCTAAACGCAAGCGGGAAAAAACTGATTCCCTCGATCTTATTTTAAAGCATACCGGTGGACAATTGCCGGAACTGACCAGCGCCGACGTCACGCTCGCCCGTTTGGCAGAAAAAGAAAGCGTGCGCAGCATTTTAGGTAAAATGGCGGAGGAAGAACGGTTGATCCTGTGTTTGCGGGAAATAGAGGGGTTTTCTTATCAAGAGTTGACCGAACTATTGGACATCAGCCTGGACTTGGTGAAGGTGCGCTTATTTCGCGCGCGGAAATCTTTTATGCGCATTGCCAAGGAAAGTAACAAATGAGCGGTAGAGTTTGTCTAAATTATGGAGGCAGACATGGAACATGAATCGTATTTATTATTAACGCACGCCTATTTTGACGGAGAGCTGGACGCGTCCGCGTCGCGGGAGCTCGAACGACACTTGTTGGGTTGCCCGGATTGCGAGGCGGAGCTGGATGAGTTAAAAAATGCGCGCGCTAATTTTGCGGCCCTGGCTAAGGCGCCGGTCCCGTTTGGCTTTAAGGAAAAGGTCATGCGCCGCGTTTGGGACTTGGCTCCGAGCCCAGCGCCTAAGGAGCGAGGCCATTGGCTCGATTGGCTGGGGCTGCCCGCCTGGGAACTGGCTGCGGCCTTGAGCGTTACCCTTTTGGTCGGATTTTATTTTGCGTTTGATTATGCGAGCGCTCGGACCCAAAGAAGTGAAAATGCGCTGCAAATTTCTCTGGGTTATGATAGCGCCGGCGATTATGCGATGGAGGAGACGAACGATGAGCTATGAAAGAAAGTTCGTGCGGTCATTTTTATTGGGTTTTTTATTAGGGGGCGTTTTGGTTTATGCCGGGCTTCATTTTTATCGCTTTCATTGCGGATTCCCGGGTCATGCAAAACGCCTTTCCCCCGACAAAACAAAAATTTTGAACAAACTTAATCGGGAACTGAAATTAGACGCTGGCCAGCAAGACCGGGTGGATAAAATATTAGCCGCGCACCTTCCTAAAATTAAAGAGCTGCGGGAAGCCATGCGGCCTCAGCTAAAAGCCGCGCGCGAGCTCATGCAAGCAGAAATTTCCGGGACGTTGTTTCCGGAACAAAAAGAAAAATTCAGTCGGATCGTGGCAGAATTTGAAAAGAAAAAGAGGGAACAGGAGGAACGTTGAAGCGATTATTAAAAGCCGCGCTCAGCGGTTTTTTTCTCATTTGCGTGGCCTTGCCTAAACTTAGCGCGCAAGATTGGAGTTGGGACAAAATTATGTTGGAAGCGGAAAAAAATAATTTGGATTTAGCGGCGGCCGCGGCTCAAATCGAGTCGGCCCGGGCGCATGGGCAAGGCGCGCAAAGCGGTTATTTGCCCCAGCTTTCGGGCGCCGGCGGTTACAGTAAATCCGATACTAGCGAAAACAGGTCTTTGGACTCTTATTCTGTGAGCTTGACGGCGCAGCAGTCTTTATTTTCCGGGTTTGCTACGCAAGCGGGGGCAGAGGAGGGACGGCTGAACGTTTTGCGCGCAGAGTTAAATTTTGCCAAGGTGGAATCCGGCGTTCGCTATAGTTTGGCAACCGGCTACATCAACGCGCTTTACGGCCAGGAAAACGTTCGGCTTCTACAACAAATCCGCGACCGCAAAGAGGCAAACAAAAGGTTGATTGAGCTGCGCTTTTTAGGCGGACGGGAAAACCGGGGCGCTTTTTTACGCGCTGATGCGCAGTTAAGCCAAGCCCAGTTTGAATTCGAGCAGGCTAACCGTGCGCTATTGTTGGCCCAGCGTAACTTGGCGCAAGTCATGGGCCGCGAGGACGCAGCGATCGGATCCGTATCAGGCAGTTGGGACGTCGCGGTCTCAAGTTCCCTGCCAGACTTTAAATCATTGGCGCTAACCACCCCGGAGTATCGCGACAGTTTAAAAGCGTTGTTGGTGACGCGAACCGGCCTCTTAAAAGCTAAATCAGGTTTTTATCCTTCCTGGTCAGTGTCCGCCACAGGCCGCAAACAAGGCGATGTTTTTCCACCGGCAACCGACAGCTGGTCTTTGGGCACGGCTTTAACCTTTCCGTTTTTATCCGGCGGCAGCGATTTTAACGCCGTACGCCAAGCCAAAGCGGACATTGCCAAGGCCGTGTTTGATCTCAATAGCCGGCGTTTATCCGTAGCCTTTGCTTTGGAAAACGCCTATATCTCTTTGCAAGACGCGGCGGCCCAGTCTAAAATTCAAAAACAGTTTTTATCCGCTGCGGAGGAGCGGGCGCGCATTGCGCGCGCCCAATACAATAACGGATTGGTCTCTTACCAGGATTGGGATTTAATTGAGTCCGATCTAACCAGCGCTCAGAAACAAACTCTGGAGTCCTTAAAGCGGGCGGTGTTAGCGCAAGCCGCTTGGCTTAACGCCCAAGGAAAAGGATTGCGTGCACTAGAATGAAAAAAAACATCGTGATTATTTTAATAG
>JAHFBY010000085.1 GCA_023249835.1 Elusimicrobiota bacterium
GCTCCCGGTAAAATAGGCAGCGGGCTTATTACGTCCAACGATCATGAGTTTTTAACGGCGGTAAAAGAAAAGTTGGAAAAGAAACTCAAGGAAAAGGTTGATGCCAAAGCAGAAGGTTGGGAAAAATACGATATCTTAGTTCACCAGATTGGCGATAGAGGAGTGTACGGGTCCAAAGAATTTATTGAAGCGGTTGTGTCGGGCTATAAAATTAAATTTGCTGATGGAGAAGTTGTGTTGAAGGATGGAAAAGTTGCGCTCGAGAAGGATAATAATGGCAAGGAAATTTATCAAGACCGCATTGTGCTGGGCGGCGCCACGCTCATGACCGGTCGAGATTTTAAGGGTAACATCTCAGAAATTGTGGATAGCCGCGGTCCGGGCGGGGAAGGGGTAATGTCGGCCGCAAACATTGCGCAAGCTCTTGGACGCAACATTCGCAATTCTAAAGATGTGGGACTGCGCCGGATATTGGTGGACGAAAAAGCTGTGGGCGAAATTAAGAAAAAAATGGAGTCTGACGAAGGCAAGATTTTGGCCGAGTTCATGAGCGAAAAAATGGGTTTAAGTTTAACTGACTTTATGAAACTCGAACCGTTAAAAATTGTGAGCGAATACATTAATTTTAGGGAATCTTCCGCCGGGCTGCGCCACATTTTGGTGGAATCCATTAAAGAAAGGTTCCTCATGCAAGAGTTGATCGCGGCTAAAATGATTGCTGTTGGATACAATAAAGAGTCGATCGGCAAAATAATAGATTTGTTAATTAACCCGCAAAGCAGCAAATCCCAGCCCGCTGAAAACAACAAAGCAAAGGGAGACGATAAAGGGGAACTGGTAGACGGCCAGTATTTGATCGTGCTGGACCTGCAGGATTTGGCCGCTTCTGCCACTAACGTGCTAAAACCGCTCGTTGCTAAACTTGGGGAAGGCGCTCTTAAAACGCGGTTGTCCAGGCTGCTCGATCAATGGGAAAAGTTAACCATATTCCAAAACGACGCGAACGCTGTGGTGAGCACCCGGCGGATTAACCAGGCTGTTTCGGTTAAACAGGCCTTTGACATTGCCGCTTCTTACGGTAAAGATATCATTGCCGAAATTGAGACCGGCGCGCGGCTAAAACGGTACAAAGAAACTAAAAATGCTCCGGGAACAGTGGAATCGGCCCAAACCGCTATTAAAAGCGCAAGCATTAACCAAAATTCAATTATCGGTAATATAGCAGCAACCGGAAAAGCGGTTCCAATGGATATTTTAATTAAGATGGATAAGGACGGTATTAATGCGGAGGTAGAAGCCGGCTTGTTGGACAGCGGAATTGACCAAGCTGTAATCAACAAATTAAAAGCAGCTTCGGTAACGCAAGCCGTGTTAAACAAAATTACTCAATATTTAAAGGACAACGAAGGGTTCCTTACCATTGGCGACGCTTTAACTTATCGCGGCAAAATATTTGTTATAAACATGATCCAAATCGCGGAAGGCGACGCTAACCCGGAAGCAGACTTGGAAAAGGCAATGAACCCTTGCCGCAGCGACGTTCACATAAAAGAGTTCATAGATAAAATGCGGTTTAACGCTCATGAAACTGTTCAAGCTGGAGAATTGAAAGATGCCGCCCAAACTTTAACCGATAACGCTTACGGGTCAGGAAACTTTGATAAACGCATGGAAGCGGCTTTTACCATCAGCAAAACCTTAACGCAAAAAGGGTTCACTTTAAATACGGCAAATTTGATCGGTATGCTATATCACAAAGGAGCAATAAACACCACTTTGTCCGCGCAAGAACTTTACGACCAATGGACCATTAACAGCGGCATTGGATTTAGAGAACATTTGAATCAAGACAATACCGTGGGAAAGAAGATTCATGATATCCTTACCTTGCGCGCCCGCGCGCAAGGGTACGCTATTTCCGCTGCCGCGCGAATGATTGACCAGTCGGTTGAACGAGGAGAACGGAAAATTGATATGGCCGGTTCCGGAGACGTGTCCCGCTTCTTTATGCGGAGATACTATAACCTTAGACCCAGCGAAATCTGGTCTACAATGTGTACCTTTGGCAGCGGTATGGGCTATTATTTCACGGAATCCGCAGCTTGGTCGCCCTGGTCACTGCAAGGCATTCAAAGCGCTTGGGATAGAGACGCTATGCGCGAGCTCAAAAACACAGTTAAAACAGAAGGGGGTTGGAATAGCGTTAAAATATTTTTTGACAGCATCAAAGCCGAACACGGGACCATTATCATGCAAATACTTAACAATTCTTTAGATAACCTGGACCTTGCGCAACACTTTGCGAGCGCCACTTTTGACAAACAGTCCGGCCGGTTTGAATCTACTCAAACTACGCAGGAACGGATTAACTTGTCAAATTATATCGTCAACGTCGCGCGCTTGAACCTGAGCAACAACTTTTGTTTTGACCGGCTCATTAATTCAAAGACCGGCAACCAAATTGTGGAAGATATGCGGGACAACGGGGGCGTCCCCAGCATCATTTCCATTCAAAATACCCTTCAACGACACGTGTTGCCGCACCAACGTTACCTTTCGGGTTCTACCCGCTTAAAAATTAAATTTGTTTTCACCGTGGGCTGTTTGTTGCTCATTGGCTCTGCCGGCGTGGCCAGTATGGGAACAGCGGTGTTACCCATCCTCTTAGTGGCCATTGTTGGTTTTGGGGTGATTGGCGGCGTGCTCGGCGCTGCTTGGGGTGCAAGAATAAGCGGCGAGGATGATAACCTTACCCTTTATCTGGGGTTGGGAGGCGCGATCATTGGAGCCATTTGCGGAGCAGCGATTGCCTTAACCGTTGGTTTTGGCATTGCCGCTGTGCCCATGCTGCCCATTTTGGTGGGCGTGGCAGGCGCTTTTGTGGGAAGCATGGTGCTTGTTCCCTTGGGCGGTCAATCAGGAGGCAAATTGGGTATGGGGCTGGGCTTTATTGCCGGGGCTACCGCCGCATCTTTTTTCCTCGGACCCATTGGCACAGTGATTGCCCTGGTTGTCCATCACGTGGCCATGGACTCCTACTTTGTGCTGATCCCGGCGTTTACCTATGCGTTTGTGGGTTACGATCCGGACAAAAAAGAAGACGCCAACCTTTCGCAAATGGAAAAGATGAAAGGGATGATGAAGTCCGGAGGAGGCAGGCTAGTAATGGGAGCAGTTTCTTTTGTTTTCTTCTCTAACCCCATTATGGCGGTGATGATGCTCGCTTGGGGCGGGGCAACAGTGTTTCGCCAAATGATCGGTAACCGGAGATGGGGCGTGCCCTTTACTAAAATCTCGTGGGATAACCCTTTAAGGACAACCAAACAGGCTTACAACAATACCACGCGCAGCTTAGAAACAGCCGCCGAAATAATGCGCGAAAACGACTATAAAACCGAGGACGAACTGCGCACCGCCGAAGGCATGCAAAAAGTCGCGGAAAAGTTGGGAAACGTGGAAATAACGGAAATTTATACGGCGTTTAACATTGCCGGCAGTCCCAGCCAAATCGGTAACGTGGCCTACAACTACGCTAAATGCGCAGGGAGCGGAGGCGGTAACGGAGGCGGGAAAAAACATGCGGACTCTCAATTTTTGTCGGCTATTACCCCAAAGATGCTGGCAAGCGCAAACATTGAAAACGATACGGACTATAACCAAGCGAAGATGTCTTTACAAGAACGGGAACGCATAGCGGGTAAAACCGCGGAAGAAAAACATGAGCAACAAGTTGAACGTTTAAGAGATTTCTTTGACAGCGGAGATCAACAAAAACTGAACCGCGACGAAAGACAAAGAGTTTATTTAAAAAACCTCTTTAAAGCGGGGATTATAATTTTAGCTTTGTTTGGAATTTACGGGCTTTTAACCGTGTTCCCTATGACCGCGGACTTGATCCCCGGGTTAGGGGTTTCCGCAAAGTTCCTGGCGATACCGTTTACCGCATTGTTAACGTTCTTTACCCTGGGATACCTTAAACTTTCGCCTGAACTTTTAACCAAAGAAGGGGCGGAAAAAAACGCTTTCGGCAAATATTTGCGGTTGGTTATAAACGTAAAAGATTATAACCCAAAGATGAAAGGGATTATGGGTTCGGTCCTGGTGGGCGCGCTTATTTTCTTTGCTAGCGTTTCACCAATGCTGTTAATTGTCTTTGCCGTTAGCGGTATAACCATGATAGCGGCAAACTATGCCTCAAACCAGCTTTTTAAAACCAAGTGGGCGGCTGAACGGGCAAGAGCTGAACGCTTTAAAGCAGCCATTGCCAGTGAATGGGAAAAACCGCTGTCTTTAGACGATGAAAAGCTGGTAAGCGCTTTAGCTAAAAACCCGGAAATGTTAAAAAAAGTGAAAATGGGCGGGTTCCAGAAATTCATGAACTTTGTTTTTCCCGGTTCAAGCCAAAAGCGGCGGCGGACACAACTCTCCGAAGCTGTGCGCAACTACCGGATTACCAACGCGGAAACTTTAGAAAGGGTGACGCAGGCAGTGGAAGAAGCGCAAAACGCGGAACTGGAAACGGAAAAGGAAGAATTAATTAAACGCCAATCTAAACTGGAAGAGAAACTGTTTAAAAAACTAAAAATCACCGAAGGTTCTATAAACGGCGAAAACAAGAGCGCTGATGAAATACAAAAAATAAAATTAGAGGTGGCCGAAGACAGTCCGGAAATTAAAGAGGTTAAACGCAAAATAAAAGAGATCAACTTGTTGTTAGAGCCAATAGAAAAAGTTTATTTAAGAATTGAGGTTTATTTGGCGATCCGCGAGTTCATCCGGTTGGAGGTCAAGACAGGCGACCTAAACCTTACCTTTGATACTTTGCGCGCGAACATTGAGGAGATGGAAAAGAGTTGGGAAGAGATAAGCGACTTAAAAAGCGAAACCAGCTTAATGGATTTAAATCGACTGGACTATTTTAAAAGTAAAGAAGCGGAGTTTAAAGAGCGGTTAGCAGGTCAAAAAGAGCGGGAAGAAAACCTTAAAGAATATAAGAAAAAGATCGTGGAAGGCAAAGCGTCGTTAAACGCCATACATCAAGAAGTTTATAAGTCGCCGATCCCTGAATTTTATGCGAATTTATCGATTGAGAAACTTAAAGAAAAGTATGGGCCGGAAGTCAGGCAATTTCAATTTCAAGAAATTATGAAACAGTTTCAACCTGCTTCCGGTAGGGACCCACTTTTAACAGACTTGGAAGAAGAAATTACCGCTGGCGTTTTGAACAAAAAACATCAACAACCGCATACGGACTTGACCGTATTGGACCATCACGGGGACCACATTTTAGAATTGGAAGCGGAAAGAAGTTATGGCAAGCGATTGGCTAAAAAAATATCTAAATTCAACCAAACCAGTTGGGGCAACGCGATCAGCGCGGGCATGTTCCTCTATATTGCCATTATGTTTATCGGATCGGTCTATGGTTTGGACGCCCTAGCAATTGGAAACCCCGCAACCTCGTTGGCTTCCCTGCTCCATATCATCATGCTCTCAATCGCTTCATTTTACTTTGGCGCGAGCCGGTTAGGCAGCCGTACAATTGTGGAAAGGTTAACCGGCAAAATGACGCAAGGTCAAGGCAAAATCAAGGGTATGCGTCCCGGCACTTTTATGGCGATAGCGCTTTGGTGCATGATTTTATACTACGTTACCGGGTTTATAAATCCGGTGATAGGAGTCGCGCTTTTGGGCGTTACCTTAGCCAATATCGTTAAGAAATTAGTCTATAAGAAAATTGTAAATAACGCTTTGCGTAAAGAGGTGTGGGGAGCTGGATCTGTTGACGCGCAAGAAGCGCAAATAGCTGCTCTGCGTAAGCGCCTGGGCATAGCGCAAAACGCGCCCTTAAATAAACGCCAGTTTGAATCTTTTAAACATTATCAAGCTAACCCGGGAGAAGTTCTGGCGCAGATGATCCTAGACGACGAGGAAGAAAATGCAGAAGAGTTGGCTATGCCACTGCTGGACCAAAGAAAAATATTGGACGCTAAACTGCGCGCGCAGATTCAGGAGGCAAAGGTTAAAAGCGTTTCTGTTTTAATCAACCATTTTCCGGATCAACCGCAACAGATCTATTATTTGTTGACCGGGGATATAAACATTGAACGATACGCTACTTTACAAGAAAATTACGACGCTTATAAAGAAGACTTTAGAGCCGACCCTTTATTGGCCGAATCCATAAGCATAGTTGAATTAACTGACCCTGATTTTGGCCAAAACGCCAAACTTCTGGCTTCCAAAGAAGCGCGTAAAGAAGCCGACACGCTCAAAGAGCGAATGGTCAAAGCGGTTAACCAATCGCACGATGAGGATCAACTGTTAAACTCAGTTCCTGAAATTGGGGCTGTTTACCAGGAAGCCACGGGCCGGGACATCACCTTAGAGGAAAAGTATAAAGAGTTAAAAGTTGGCGCGGCCAAAACTCATTTTTCCGAAGAAATTAAATCGAGCCATGACAAAAGCACGCAAAAAATCAGCGAGCTTTACGTTAAAATGGCGGGAAATGCCCAAAAAATGACCAGGATTACTGAACCTAACGAGGAAATGAAAGCATTGATCACGGAATCTTCCACGCTCTTGGGTGAAGCGGACGATCTCTTAACCGCCCTGTCCCTCAATTTTCAAGACGAACCTTTAGAACGGATTAGGGCTATTATTGAAATTAACCAAAAAACCCATGCCCGCTATAAGCAGTGTCTTGACGAGTTTGATGAAACTGTAAAATGGGAAATTCCTGACATTAAAAGTTTCACCTTGGAAGCGCAAGCAAAATTAACCGAGTTAATAGATTTAATCAATAAAAAACCCCTGGCAAAACCAAAAAAAGAAAAAAAGGATGACCCTGTTCTAGAACTGGAGGAAGAACAGGAACTGGCGCAGGAACAAGAAGAAGGGCAAGAAACTGATGTGCAGGCCCTTATGAGAATGAAAAGCCAATTTAATTTGCTCCAAGAGTATTGGAGCGACGCGCGCGATCGGGGACGATTAAGTCAACAGACTCTGATAAACAGGAAATTAAATTCCATTGATTTTTTGCTGCAAGCGCCAACTATAAATGTGCCGGAATTGAAACAAAAAATGCTCGACG
>JAHFBY010000443.1 GCA_023249835.1 Elusimicrobiota bacterium
GGGGGCATACTATTCTAGAACTATACGCGGACGAGGTCTTTATGCAGCAGAGAGCGGCGGTTGTTTTCCTAATTCTTCTTGATATGCGGCAATCACTTTAGCTTCCAGTGCTTTACGGAATTCTTGAGAGATGGGGTGCGCAATGTCTTTATACGTGCCGTCCGGTAATTTTCTAGATGGCATGGACACCAGTAATCCCTTGTCTGTCTTTACAATTCGAACATGACGAACTACAAAACAGTTGTCAAAAGTTACCGTCACATAGGCTTTCAGTCGTTCTTCGTTACGTATGCTCACACGAACTTCGGTAATGTCCATGATCAATGTCCTCCTTACAGCTTTACATGAAAGTGTTTACAAACGTTTCTTAGTTTGAATGTGCCACCCATATCTTAAGCTGAGAGCGACTGAGCTTTTGCTTGATGCGTTCCCCGTCACTTTTTGAATTTACAATTCCGAAAAGAGCCGATCCGGAACCGGATAAAGAACTGACTATAGCTCCTTCCTCCAGCAACCTTAATTTGATCTGCCGGAGCTCCGGTACCTTAGAAAAGACCACTTCCTCAAATGCGTTGTAAACAAAAGGACCCCAATGCCGAACCGATTTCCCGGCGATTAGGAAGCGTCTCATTTTAATAATATTGGGTCCGGTAGTCAATGGTTTCTGGCTCCGGGATAGTGAATAGTTTTTTTTCATGCTTTGACGCGGGGAGCTCTCATGAAATCGGTCGTACCACCGGTAAACTTCCGGGGTAGGGAGGTTAACTTCTGGTTTAACCACAACCGCCCAAAATTGGGGTCGAGGTAAAATGGCGCGAATTTTTTCGCCAATTCCCGTGGCCAAGGCGCAGCCTCCTTCTAGGAAAAAGGGAACGTCCGCCCCTAGTTTGTGCGCCATGTCTTTGTTGGGTAAGCGGGGCAGCTTGAGGCTGGCAGTTAAACCTTTGATGAGAGCTGCTGCATCTGAGGATCCCCCGCCTAGGCCGGCTTGTATGGGAATATTCTTGTGCAAAGTGATGCGCACGGAACGGTGAATTTGAGCGCGTTGGAGCAATAGTTCTGTTGCTTTCCAAACGATGTTGCGCGAGTCCGTAGGCAGTCGCGTGTCGGAGTAACCTTTGAGGCTGTGTGCTTTTACAGCAATAGAGATGGCGGTTTCTTTAGCGTCAGCGTGTCGGATATTTAATTTGTCGAACAATGTCAAGGTTTGAAAAATGGTCTCAATTTCATGGTACCCGTCTTGGCGCCGCCCCAAAATATTAAGGTGCAGGTTGACCTTTGCCGGAGCCGAGACATTAATTGATTTCATATCAAGGTTCTTTGCCGATATCGAATATTTTATTTTCAATTTTTTCAAAGGACAGTTGAGAAAATTCTACTTGCAACGACTGCCATTTGGAAAGCGCGCCCAGGACCGGCCAGCGGAAGGTTAATTTTGCAGGCAATGACACCCCGTTAATAACTTGGTATTTATCAATTTCTATGAACTGTGAACGGTCTTGAATTTCAGTAACGAGGGAACGTTTTTTATCGATGCGCAGACTGCGTTCACCGCGGCGCAACAGATAAAATTTTTGATTTTCTTCAATCGCGGTGTCCGGATGATCAAAGTCTTCCGAAAGTTTTCCGCTTAAAAGCGAGGCGAGCATTTCCATGATACTTTCGGTTTCGGGAGGCAGTTGGGTTTTGATTTCTGGGGGGAATACGCCCCATTGTTCGTTAGGAAAATTTTTGTAGCGCAAAGTTATCGATGGGGCCATCAGGGGGTTTAGAAAATCTACCCGAAGTTCGGTTTGGGTGGCGGCGCTGGAGATTTCCAATTTGCCGTTTTTTCTCATGTAGAAGAATCCATGCGCCGCGGCTTGCGCGGAGACTAAGCGTTCCAATCCGTTTTTAGATTCAAAGAGCATGGCTCCCGACAGGTTGGAAGCTTTTTGCAGGCCGTATTCAAACTGTTTCAGAGCTTTGCGCACTGGAGAAGTGGGGACCATCCATAGATTTAACTGGGCTAACTTTTTTTTGACCGATTCATTTTTAGGGCTCAGTTCCAAGGACCTATTGTAAGTGAGCGCGGCTCCAGCCAAATCGTTTTGGGCTCGCAGACAGTCTCCAAGATGATCAAAGATGGTTGCATCCGGCATTTGGCCGGCGGCTTCCTGGAGTTGATTTTGAGAGCGTTTAAAGTTTCCTTCGCGAAAGTTGAGCCAGCCTAATGAATCCAGGTAAGCCGGATTGTTCGGTTCCAATTCCAAGGAGCGTTCAATGTGTTTACGGGCTT
>JAHFBY010000086.1 GCA_023249835.1 Elusimicrobiota bacterium
CATTTTGCAAAAGGTGAAGCGCGACGCTGAAGCGTTTCTTTCTGCCAAAGTGGAAAAAGCCGTGATCACAGTGCCCGCCTATTTTAATGACAACCAGCGCCAGGCAACCAAAGACGCGGGAGCGATCGCAGGGTTGGAAGTGGTGCGCATCATCAACGAACCCACGGCCGCTTGTTTGGCTTACGGTTTGGACAAAAAAGGTAAAGAAGAGAAAATTCTAGTGTTTGATTTAGGCGGCGGAACCCTGGACGTGACAATTATGGATTTTGGTGGCGGCGTGTTCGAGGTCCTCTCCACTTCCGGCGATACCCAATTGGGCGGGACCGATATGGACAACGCGCTCATTGATTTCATTGCCGAAGATTTCCGGCAAAAGAACGGCATTGATTTGCGCAAAGACAAAATGGCACAGCAGCGGCTCAAAGAAGTGGCGGAAAAAGCCAAGATTGAGCTTTCCAACGTCTTTGAAACCGATATCAACTTGCCCTTCATCACAGCGGACGCGAACGGCCCTAAACATTTGGAGCTGAAGCTTTCCCGCTCGAAGTTAGAGTCTCTGATTGAGCCTTTGGTTAAGCGCTGCGAACATTCCATTGTGCAGGCTCTTGCTGATGCGAAGTTGACCGCTGACGCCATCACTAAAATCATTTTGGTGGGCGGACCTACGCGCATGCCCATCATCCAGAAGTTCGTGGAAGAAAAAGTGGGACGGAAAGTGGAAGGCGGCATTGATCCCATGGAGTGCGTTGCTTGCGGAGCGGCTGTTCAGGCCGCGGTTTTGACCGGCGAGGTGAAAGACGTTCTGCTTTTGGACGTCACGCCTTTGACCCTGGGTATCGAGACCATGGGCGGGGTTTCTACTAAGCTCATTGACCGCAACACCACGATCCCAGTAAAGAAATCGCAAATTTTCTCCACCGCTTCCGACAACCAGCCGGCTGTGACCGTACACGTTTTGCAGGGAGAACGGCAACTTGCCCAAGACAACGTCTCTTTGGGTAAGTTTGATTTAATGGGCATTCCTCCCGCGCCTCGCGGCATGCCGCAGATCGAGGTGACCTTTGACATTGACGCCAACGGTATCATCCACGTCGGCGCCAAGGACCTGGGCACGGGCAAAGAACAGTCCATCCGCATCACCGCTTCCAGTAAACTTTCCAAAGAAGAGGTGGACAAATTCGTGAAGCAGGCCGAAGAGTACGCGGAGACCGATAAGAAGAAGAAAGAGGAGATCGAGGTTAAAAATGAAGCCGACGCGATCGTTTATTCTTCCGAAAAATCGCTCAAAGACCATGGCGACAAGATTAGTCAAGACGAACGGTTGAAAGTGGAGCAGGCTCTGTCTGACGTTAAAGAGGCTCTTAAAGGTGAGGACTTGGAAAAGATTAAGACCGCTAAAGACGCCTTGATGAAGGCTTCTCACAAGTTGGCCGAGGAAATTTATAAAGAGGCGTCTAAAAAAAATGAGGCGGGAACAGCGCAGGCGGCTGCGGGCGCAAGCGCTGAACCAGGCAACGGCAACGGTAAAGACAAAGACAATATTGTGGACGCCGAAGTTGTGGAAAAAGAGAAATAAAGGAGTTTTGCGAGCGAACCATGGCTGAGAAAAGAGATTATTATCAAGTATTGGGCGTCAATAAGAACGCTTCCGCCGATGAACTGAAAGCGGCTTATCGTCAATTGGCCAAGAAATATCATCCCGACGTCAATAAAGATAAGTCCGCGGAAGAAAGGTTTAAAGAGGCGAACGAGGCGTACGAATCGCTTTCTGACCCCAAAAAAAGAGAGATCTACGATCAATACGGTCATGCGGGCCTATCTCAAAGCGCGGGCGGCGGTCAAGGTTCCGAAGGGTTTGGCGACATCAACGATATCTTCGGCGACTTTTTTGACAACGTGTTTAGCGGAGGAGGGCGGCAACGGAGCTCTAAAGGCAGCTATCGCGGCGAAGATCTGCAGGTGCGATTAAACGTTTCTTTGCACGATGCAGCTTTTGGCACGCAAAAGACCATTAAGATATCCCACACCAAACCCTGCGCGCGTTGTTCGGGCACCGGAGCCAAGCCGGGCAGTTCGCCTAAAATTTGCAGTCAGTGCCGCGGCGCGGGTACCATTAATTTCCGCCAAGGCTTTTTCTCGCTGTCGCAGACCTGCAATAAGTGCCACGGCCAAGGGCGGGTAATTGAGTCTCCTTGCGAAACTTGTCATGGCCACGGCAAAGTGAAAGTCTCTGAGCCAATCACGGTGAAGATCCCGCCGGGCGTGCAGGAAGGTACGGCTTTGCGTATCACGGGTTCAGGCGAGTCCGGCAGCCACGGGGCGCTTCCGGGCGACCTTTACGTGGTTATGCACGTGGAGTCTGATCCGCGTTTCGAGCGCAAAGACGACGATATTTTAGTGGACCACAAAGTTTCTATCACCCAGGCGTCCTTGGGGGCAGAAATCAACGTCACTTCTTTAGAAGGAAAAGTGGTCTTGCGCATACCTCCTGGCACGCAAACGGGCACTGTTTTTCGAGCGCGCGAAAAAGGCATTCCGCATTTGGGTGGACGCGGGCGCGGGGACCTGTTGGTCAGCGTGATCGTGGAGGTGCCCGCGCACATCACAGACAAGCAAAGGCAGTTGCTGCGCGAGCTCTCCGCCACCTTTGGCGAAAGCGAATCGATTAAAGAAGACGAGTCTTTCATTAAAAAAGTTTTCGGTAAATAGTTTTCGTTTCCAGGGGCGTTTTTCATGCCGCAATTTTATGTTCCCGCCAAAAACCGGTCTGGCAACGCGCTCTACTTTGAGCCCGAAGAGTCGCACCACCTTTCCCGGGTATTAAAAAAACAGTCCGGGGACGTGGTACAGGTCTTTGACGGCGAGGGATGGGTCGCGCCGGTCCGAATCACGGGCACTTTCAACGCGCAGCGCGTGGAAGCCGTGGTGTTGGCGGAAAAAATATTACTGAAATCACCCTTAACCTTAGCGCTTTATCCCGCTTTGATCAAAGGCGAGCGCTTTGACTGGCTCTTGGAAAAAGCCACTGAACTGGGGGTTGATTCCATTCACCCCATGTTCACGGAACGAACCGTGGTCCGCGTGGAAGGTGCAAACCTTGAGTCAAAGTTGGAGCGCTGGCAAAAAATTATTTTAGCGGCGGCTAAGCAATGCGGCCGGCAAAATTTGCCCAAGCTCCACGCGCCCCTGCCCTTTGCCCAGTGCGCGCAAACCTTGGCGCCGGACCGAACCCACTTCATCCTCTGGGAAACTGAAGAGCTCAAACGCCTTTCTACGCAATTTAATTTAAACCCAAAAATGACCCACTGTTCGCTTTTTATCGGACCCGAAGGCGGATTCACTCTGCGCGAAGCCCAATTAGCCGCAAGTTGCGGCGCGGTGGCCGTGCGATTGGGCGAATCGATTTTACGCGCAGAAACCGCGGCCTTGGTCGGCGCCTCCTACCTATTAATGGCGGCTACCGCCGGCAACGCATGAAACATGCCCCGCAGATCATTGGCCTTGGTTTAGCCAACCCGAAATTAAAGATCACTCAAAAAGAAGCGCTCGCCTTTATTCGTAACAGCTGCAGTTTGCCTAAATCTGCGCTCTTGCTCTACGCTAAAATTTGCGCTAACCCCTCCATTAAAACCCGGACCGTTGCTTTAAAAAATCTGGCGGAAAGTTTGGAGTCTGATCCGGACAAGGTGCAAGCGCGGTTTGAACAAAACGCTTTGGAGTTAAGCGCGCGCGCTTTAAAAAACGCTTTGCGCCGGGCAAACGTCAGGGCGCAGGAGCTCGATTTTTTAGCGGGCGGTACTTGCACGGGATACATGTGTCCGGGCATCGCTGCCCAGCTCATTGATCGCGCGGGTTTGAGAAAAGATATTCGTTACGTGGAAGTGGTGGGCATGGGCTGTGGGAGCGCGTTGCCCGCTTTGGAGCAAGCGCACAATTTTATCTTGGCCAACCCAGGAAGCACGGCGGCTACGGTGGCGACAGAAATTTGTACCGCCGCAGCGGCTTGGGAACCGAAAGTGGACTTTATTGTTTCTAACGCCATCTTTGCCGACGGTTCGGCGGCAACTGTGCTCAAAGCGGGTAAGCGTCTGGGCGCTCCCCAAATTCGTGGATTTTTATCCTTGACTCGTCCTGATTGGAAGGATTCTTTGCGTTTTATCCACTGCCAAGGGCGGCTGCAAAACCGTTTGGCCAAAGACGTTCCGGAAAAATCAGGTTCCCTAGTAAAAGAGCTCACGAATCGCTTTCTTAGCTCTCCGATGGTTGGAAAAAAGAAGAAGATCAGGCGCTGGCTCCTGCACTCCGGCGGTCAAAAAGTGTTGGCCGCGATTGCGCGCGAATTAGTTTTAAGCCCAGCTCAATTGGCCTCAGCGTACTGGGTCTTGGGCCGATACGGCAACATGTCTTCCCCCAGCGTGCTCTTTTGCTTAAACAAAGAAATGCAATCTAAACCCTACCCCGAACCTGGAGAGTTGGGGCTCTTAGCCGCTTTTGGCGCCGGCTTCGCCGCCCACGGCTGCATCTTAGAATTTTAAATCCGGATTTGCAGGTTTTATTACTTATTCTTTAAACGAAGTTCTACTGCTTTTAGCCAAAAAGAAATAAGGATGGAATAGTTTTTTAAATCATGGTATATTTGATCGGCAATTTTTTCATCATAAGTGTGCGATGTTAAATTGCGGGAGTCAGACATTTCTAACGCTAAAGATGTCTGCTCTTCATTTAATAAGTTAACTTCTCTTGAAAACCTTATACAACTTTTGGGAGAACCGGGCGAGAGACCTTCCTCTTCCACAAGAAATTTCTGAACAGTTTTCCAGGTTGCTTCAAAAGTGTATTCAAACCTTTGTATCGCCGCATCTCTTTTTATGCGAGAGATGGGTTTTAATCCCACCACTGCGTTAAGAGTTTTTAAAGCCTTTTGCGCGGTTTTGATGCGTATGTTCAAAGGTTCCATCTAATGCCTTCTCTTATAACCGCATTACGAAACTTTTGACTTGTTCGACTTAAATCAACGAGATCTATTCGCAATGGGATATTGCTTTCCTCTAAGACTTCTCGTATATGGGGTAACAGTCCTAAAGGCAATGGTTTGCGTGGCAGGATGCCGATATCAATATCAGAACAGCAATGTGTCTTTTTATGGGCAAAGGAACCAAAAAGATAGACAGCCACTTGCCGGTCAACAAATAGACTGGATAAAATTTTTTGAGTATTTTTTAAAATCTTTTGATAGTGCATTTATGGAAAACTTAAATCTCAGTTTATTATTCAAGCTTTTTTTAATTATACAACTTAGACCATTTAACAGCAAATTATCAATATAGATAAGGCCACTACTCACTGTTGGACTGCTAAGCTTTGATCACTCTCTAGAAGGCCGGCAATAGGTTCAGGCTCTACACTATCAGATGGATCAAGCAGCTCTAGAACTGTCGGGTCAGGTTGCGCAGGATTGTCACGATTAAAACCGTTGGAACCAAAATTCGATAACTGATAGGATCGCACATTCGGAACAAGAGCTCCACCGCTTTTTTTTCCTCTCTTTTTCTTTCTCCGGATAGACGGTTCGCTTAAGATATCACGCAACAGCGATTGCAGAATACTAAATTGGTTAAAGAATCGCTCCAACTGTTGAAAATAGCTTTCAAAATGCACTGAAGCCTCTCCTTTTACGCCCTCCCAGATTTCCTTAAGAGCGCGCAAATCTTCCTGCAGCCCGGCCAATCGACTGCGCATATCAGGCCAGGATAGCGGGTTGTCCAGGAGTTCCGGATAGCCGTAGACATTGCAAAGCTCATGGACCGAAAGTTCAAAGCTGCGCGCAAGGCGGTTCATCTTTACTAAGGACCAGACTGCCCGGCGTTTCCCAAAACGTTGAGTTGAGGCGTCCTGGCCCAAATCATCCCCTGAACCTTCAACAACTGCCGGAAGGCTGGAAACGAAGTAGGATCTAAACACCTCTTTTAAATATTTTTCTACTTTTTGGAATTCCTCTGGATCCGCAACTTCTAATAGCTCAGCCGCAACGTTACCGGTAAATTTATATAATCCGTTCCATAAAATATGCGAATAGGCGATTAAGGCAAAGAGAAGTTCGTTCCCCTGTGTAATAACAGGCTGACCCTTGCTAGGGTCCACACTCGCTATAGTATTAATAACCTCAGAAAGATCGACTAAAGTTTTGCTCTCCGGTGCAAGGTTTTTCAGTTCAGCAAGAGAGCGAATCCATAAAACCGAATCGGGCTTATAGTTTCTTACGAGGTAAAATATTAGGTGCACAGTTTGAGCCGCACTATAATTGAGCAGTATCTCATTTTTTCTTGACCGGCTCTGCAAGGGATCGTCCGTTTGGCGGAGCAAGGCGAGATTGGCGCGATATATGCGCACAAATGGATTATCGCCTACCCACAGACCAAACCGATCTTCCATTCTATTATCTTCAAAATGCTTGCGTTCACGCTCATGGATGCGCGCAAAAACATCTGTGGAAGCTTTGTTATCTAAAGCGATCGTAAACAGATCATGCAGAGCGCAAAGGTGTGTTAAATCCAACTCCATATCTTTTTTAATTCGATCGAAAAAATTGGAATCGTTACTGCCCATGGATTGTCCATCGTTCAGTTGGAGTTCCCCCTGGATGTAACGCAGCGCAGCGCTGTGTAAAAGTTCCCAATAATAGACTAAAGCAAAAAATCGTGTCAACCGCGCCCGTTGGACAGACAAGGTCCCATCATTTAAGTTAGAAACCATTGTCTCGGTTACAAATTGCAAATAAAATTTGCGCGCAAAAAGAAGCTCATTATAAACGTAATAAGTGGCAAAATCTATATTCATGACATAATTAAATGGCCCATTCAATTCATCTGCGTTCCCATTTTTACAATATTCCGTGACCATCCCTTTGCAGAGCCGATGGAGGGACTGCCCAAGGCTCTGCAACTCTTTTGTTGCCATGCCTAAAACACCTTCTTTATCAGGAGTTTTGGATTTTTCTATCAAATCTTTTGCTTTCATGATACACTTGCGCGCGGTCGCTAGTTCAAGCAAGAAGGGGTCAGATGTTTGTCTTGAAAAGAGCGG
>JAHFBY010000444.1 GCA_023249835.1 Elusimicrobiota bacterium
AAGCGCTTTTTTGCCTTGGAATTTTAGTCCAATGCGTTGGACTAGCGCCTGCGATAGAACAGTTTTCCTATTGCCGCAAAGCGTTTTGGAACCTTTCTTTGGAAAAGGAATCAAAACTTTATGCGCCCGGATATTTTTCCGCTTTTAGCTGGGTCAACCAAAACTTGCCGTTAAATGCGCAATTGCTTTTTGTGGGCGAGACGCGGTCGCACCGGTTCGAGCGCAAATGCCAGGCGCCGTCCGTGCATAATATTCATCCGCTCTGTTTTTTAGCGAGAGAAAAAAAGAGCGGTGACGATTTGTATCGGGCATTAAAAGAACAAGGAATATCGCATATTTTACTCAATGAGTCGGAATTGTCGCGTTTGCGCGGTTATCCGATGTTTCGGTGGGAGAAAAATGACGAAATTATTTTGCGTGAATTTTGGAGGCGCCATCTGCAAACGGTTTACGCCAACGCCAATATTTCTATTCATCAGTTGACCGATGTCGGAGCGCTAAATCCGCCTAGTCTACCCTGGGAGAAAATGTCGTGAAGTTACGATCCGTGCGGCTGCACCCAATGTTTTGGGTTTGGCTGCTCTTCATGGTAAAAGGATGCGAAATGAACGCGCTTTTGCCTTTGTGGGGCGGTTTTGACGAGTGGCTGCATTACAGTTATACCGCTTACCTCAGCCGTGAATGGAAAGTTCCGGACAGTTCGGTTCTCACCGTGCCGGAAGAGGTATATAAAAGTTTGGCATTCTCTCCTGCCGGAGGGTCCGTTGGTTTTCCTTATTATGATCTGTGGCAGAAGGATGAATCGCGTTTAAAGAAGTATATGGAGTTGTCTCAGCTAAAAAATAGCGCCGACTCGCCGTTTGTAGCCGCAAATTGGCAATCGCAGCACCCGCCTTTTTATTATGCGTTGTTAGTTCCGGTATACAAATTTATTTGCGACTGGAGTTTGTTGCGGAGCGTCCAGGCGCTGCGTGTTTTTTCGCTGCTGTTGGCTTCCTTCGCGCTCCTGCCTCTATACCGGCTTTTTCGAACATGCTTTTCGCTTAAGGCAACCTGCGCCGGATTATTGCTCTTTGTTTATTTTCCCTCCACCTATATCCTGTTGGGCCATTTGACCAACGATTCCCTGGCTTTTCCAATATTGTCCGGCATCATTTATTTTGTAGTAGAACAAGCCCGCTGCGGAATTAAACCCGGGACCTCTTTTTTACTTGGCCTGTTTATAGGACTTGGATTGTTGACCAAGCTTTATGTAATGATCGTATTTCCGAGCCTTTTGATTGTGTGGACGTTGCGGATGGTTCGGGACCGAGAATTTCTGGGCAAAAATTTGCTGGGCGTTCTGATTGCATCCGGTGTTATGCTGGTTATAGGACTGCCTTGGTTCTTGCACAATATCAGAGTTTGCGGCCATTGGAATCCAACGGTGCATTCGGTGGTTACTAAAAATTTGGGATTGGTTGGCAAACTAAAGTTTTTACCGCTGGTGGATTGGAAGAGTTTTGTTTATTCCATGACAATTGGCGCGTTTTGGTCGGGCAATTGGTCCTTTATTACGTTTCCTGCTCCCGTTTATAAGTGCGTTCTCCTTGGCGTTGGCTTGTGGAGCGTGTTTTACCTTTACTCCTTGAAATTAATGGAAAAAACAGTCCGCAATCAAAATTTAATTTTGATTTCTTTTGTCGGTTCTTTTTTACTTGCGTTGGCAAACCATCAGCTTGAAATTCGCGCGGCTGGAAATTTTGACTCTACCGGCGGCTGGTATTGGACTGTGCTTTTGCCGATAGTTATCCTTATGGTTTTTTACAGCTTTCAAGTTGTTCCCGAGCTTTTGCGCAGAAGGGCTTATTGGGCCGCTATTTTTGCAGTCTTATTTTTTCATTTCTGGGGATACGCTGGGCTGCTTTTGCCGTATTATAGCGGCTATTGGGATAAATCGAGTTTAGCGCTTTTAGGTTTTCATGTTTATCCAATTGGTTCGGCATTGACTCGGATCTCAATATTAAACGACGTCCCCTTAACCTTATTTTCAGCGTTGCTCTTTATGGAACTATTTGCTTGGATAGGGTTAGCGCGGAGTAAGAGTTTGATATACTATTTTGGTGACCATGAAGGATAAACGCAATAAGAAGAAAGGCATTATTAAAAAAATTGGATATAGCGCTAAACGCTTGCTCCAATCAATCTCTGTTGACGGGCTTTCCACCACGGTTGAAAAAGTGGCCTATCGAATCGCGCGCGGGAAATTGTTGGTTAATAAACGTTATTGTGAAAAT
>JAHFBY010000087.1:0-2281 GCA_023249835.1 Elusimicrobiota bacterium
GAAGTAAAAAGGTTTGTGGACTTGATTGAACCAACGACTTCCAGCATTTGAGAAGGGTTGGCCGTGCCGATGCCGATGTTGCCAGTGGAATAAAGAGTAGATATTTTTGCTGTGCCGACAACTTCCAAAGTGCTGGAGGGGTTAGAGGTTCCTAAACCTAAGTTACCGTTGGAGAGGTAATGAGGGCCAGAACCGGTGAATTGGAGGTTGTTGTTGCCGGAAAAAGAGCCGTCAAAGGAAGAGGCTTTGATGGTGCCAATGACTTCAAGGATTTGAGATGGAGCAGTAGTGCCGATGCCAACGTTGCCAGTGGAGTAAATGTTGGCAGACTTAATAGTGCCGATAACTTCCAAAGTTTGCGAAGGATTTGAAGTCCCAATGCCCAGGTTTCCGCCAATGATCGTGAGCTTGGCAGAACTAGAGGCAGCAGTGCCAATGCCAACATTGCCGTTTAAGAAGGAAGAGCCCTGCACGTGCAATAATGAAGAAGGGGAGGCAGTGCCAATGCCGGTGTTGCCGGTGGAATAAAAGTTGGTGGACTTTACCGTGCCAATAACTTCAAGAGTTTGGGAAGGGTTAACAGTGCCGACCCCAAAATTACCATTGAAGAGGTAATGAGGTCCGGAACCGGTGAATTGAAGATTATTGTTGCCGGATAGAGAGCCGTCAAAGGAAGATGCTTTGATGGTTCCAACAACTTCGAGAGCTTGAGAAGGAACGGATGTTCCAATGCCGACGTTGCCGCCGGAGACGGTGAGCCTGGCGGAGGAGGAAGCAGCGGTGCCGATGCCGACGTTACCGGAGGAATAAAGAGTAGAGGTTTTTGCTGTGCCGACAACTTCCAAAGCGCTGGAGGGGTTAGAGGTTCCTATACCCAAGTTACCGTTCAGGTAAGAGGTTCCTTGAACGTGAAGGGGTTGAAGGGTAGAGGGAGTACCGATACCGATGTTACCATTGAAATAAGATGAACCAATAATGTGAAGTTTAGAGGTAGGGCTAAGCGTGCCCAGACCCAAGTTGCCGTTGGAGAGGTAATGAGGTCCGGAACCGGTGAATTGGAGGTTGTTGTTGCCGGATAGAGAGCCGTCAAAGGAAGATGCTTTGATGGTTCCGACGACTTCGAGAGCTTGAGAAGGAACGGATGTTCCAATCCCGACGTTGCCGCCGGAAACGGTGAGTCTGGCAGAAGAGGAAGCAGCGGCGCCGATGCCGACGTTGCCGGTAGAATAAAGAGTAGATATTTTTGCTGTGCCGACAACTTCTAAAGCGTTGGATGGATTAGAGGTTCCAATCCCGACGTTGCCGTTCAGGTAGGATGAACCAATAACGTGGAGTGGAGCAGTTGGCGAGGCGGTGCCAATGCCTAAGTTGCCGCTCAAATATGCGTTTCCTTGAACGTGAAGCGGGGAGAGCGCAGCGCCGGTTCCAATGCCCAAGTTGCCTCCGGTAATGGTCATTCGATCAGACGCAGAATTAGTGCCAATGCCGATGTTATTTGAAGTGAAAAGGTTTGTGGACTTGATTGAACCAACGACTTCCAGCATTTGAGAAGGGTTGTTTGTGCCAATGCCGGTATTGCCGGTGGAATAAAAGTTGGTGGATTTTACTGTGCCAATAACTTCAAGAGTTTGGGAAGGGTTAACAGTGCCGACCCCAAAATTACCATTGAAGAGGTAATGAGGTCCGGAACCGGTGAATTGGAGATTATTGTTGCCGGATAGTGAACCGTCAAAGGAAGAGGCTTTGATGGTGCCAATGACTTCAAGGATTTGAGATGGAGCAGTAGTGCCAATGCCAACGTTGCCCAATGAATAGAGACTAGAGGTCTTTATTTTTCCGTTAACGTCAAGTTTTTGAGCGGGAGCGGTAGTACCGATGCCAACGTTACCGGAGGTCATGGCGACGTCGGTTAGACCGGACCAGGAATCGTTGGTAGAGTCCGAGGAATCGGAGTTTACAGTCGCTTTTAGAGTATCTAGCGTTTCACCGTCAGCGGAGATATCGCGGCCGTCCACTAGCCCTGAAACTACAATGTCGCCAGCCACGTCTAATTTCGCGGCGGGGCTCGTGGTACCGATGCCAACGTTGCCGGAAACGTTTAGGCTTCCGGATTTGGTTTGGTTCGAGCTGCCGCTGTCTAAATAGGAACTTCCATCAGAATTAACGGTGTTGATCGTCGTCCAAGCGTTGAGCGTGCGCAGCCGCAAGGTACCGTCGGATTTATAGATGATGCTGCCGTTGGGCAGCGAGGGTTCATCACTCAGAGCGGTGAGCGTCAATG
>JAHFBY010000087.1:2291-7072 GCA_023249835.1 Elusimicrobiota bacterium
AAATTTGTAAATCGCCGGTAAATGTTTTAGCGCCGCGTATGGTTTGAGATTCTGGACCGGTAGAAACAAAGTTTTCATAAGTGCGTCCACCTAAAGTTGCGGTGTTAAACGCATAAGAGGCCGATACCAACTGTTGGCGGGGAGATAGGGTTTCGCCGTTTACAATCATTTCCAAATAAGTTAATCCATTCGCAAATAGGGAATTGGAAAGCGATGTATTTTCGCCTAGAGCAACGTTAAAAACCCCGTTTTCCACTTCCACGTCGTTTTGAATTTCTGTCCAGAGCAGGTTGCCGTTAGTTAAGGCGTCATAGATCTTAAAAGTTAAGATAAAGCTGCCCGTGCGCGGGTTGTTGCTGGAGTCGGTTAACCGGCCTTGAAAATCAATTTTGCGCGGGATATCTGCTTGCGCAATACTGGCGGAGGTGGTTAGGAACGGCGCAAAGGTTAGAAAATATAGCGCAAAGGAAGAAGGTATGATTTGGGGCAACAACAAAGCTAAGGATAATGCAACGCGATGAACCCTGCTTTTATTTGTGAATTGAACGCGGAAATATCCGGCAAAAAGGCAGACCTCTCCTAAAAAGCGCCTGACCGCTGCCATGCGATTGCCGAGCACCCATCCAAGGGACACGATTTGGGCCGTGAATATAAACGTAATTATCCGGCCAACATCTGCCAGCAACTCCCATAACCAGAGCGCAATTTTAACCATTTTTAGCTCCTCCTGATTTTAATCAATAAATCGAAGTTAAAAATCGGATGTTTCCTTATAAATATAGACCGAAACAGCAAAGATAACAAGGCCAATAAATATATCATTATTAATTTCCTTCCATCCGGGCCAATGCCCGTTTAACTTCTATGTTTTCGTTATCTAAATTTAAAGCTTTTACCCATAACTCTTTGGCGTTGAATTTGTCGCCGCTTAAGTAAGCGGTCAGTCCGTTTTTATAGAGTTGTTGGCTTTGTACGCTTTTTTGCACTTTCCAATTTCGTTCAACGTTGTTTAATGTCCGTTTAGCTGATTCGGAGTCAGGGTTATACTCCAGAGCGCGTTTGGCCATCTTTATGGCTTGTTCCCAGTTGCTGGTGTTAACGAAGTTTAGGCAGTGCGCATAGTGTTTTTCAAACAGTATGGAACGCACCGTGTTTAAATGCTCTTTAGCTTCTTGATTTTTAGGGTCTAAAGAAAGCGTCTCGAGGAAATAAGTGATCGCGTTTTCAAAATTGTGCGCTTCAATTGCTTTCATTCCCTGCTCAAACTTGTTGTTCACCCTGTCTTTTATTTGTGATTGGATCATTGTTTTTTTCTCTTTTTCCAATTCTGAGTTAATTTGGTTAAGTTTCTTTGTGGCTTCATCGTTGTCCGGCTGAATGGTGATGACTTTTTCAAATTCTTCTTTGGCGGTAATTAAGTTGCCTGCGGAGAAAGCGATTATACCTTTATCATAGAAAGCGCGGGCAACAGACTTAACTTGCGCGTCGATTTGTCTAAGGCTGTTTTTAGCCGGTTCGTTTTTCGGATCTAATTCGATAACGGTTTGAAAACGAATTTGCGCGTCAATTAAGTTTCCTTCAGCCATGAATTGCTGACCTTCAATCAACATTTCGTTGATCTTGATTTGGAATTCTGTGCGTTTTTGTTCCGCTGCGAGTACGCTGATTTCTTTTTGTAGTTTAGTTAAAATCTTATTGTTTTCTTTTAGCCAGGGGGCGTCTTGTTGAATTTGCAAGCTGAGCATCAAGGCTTTAATCAAATCTCCTTCCATGATCAACCGTTCCACTTGCGTTAACTGTTCCACTAAGGATTGGGTGAGGTCTTTGTCCGCAAACCTACGGCCAAATTTGATGTTTAATCCAATCCTATGGGCAGCTCCCAAATTTCCAAACGGAGCAATTGCGTAGCTGACGTTGATTTTTTCATTGCCAAACCCCAACCCAAAACTGTAAGGGCTTACCGCGTCCTTATCTTTTTTGTAGCCGACCCGCAACGAAACAAGTTGTGCGATTTTATATTCCAATCCGGTGTGAAAAGCGACTTTGTTGGGATAATGATAAACGAGGTCTCCCGTGACGGTGGCCATGTCGGCCAAAAAGGAGTAGGCGGCGCCAACTCTGGCCGATAAAGGAAGAGAATTTTGTTCTTTATCATATTGCAGTTTAGGGCCCAAGTTTTGCATGGCCGCGGCTAAACGCAGGCCATTTAATTTTGCCCCGCTATGCCGGTAATACACGCCAAAGTCAGCGGCGATCCCACTGGCTGAAGCGTTATCCAGAGTTGACCTTAATATTTTTCCGGTCGCTCCCAATGCAATGCTGCTATTGGGGCGAGTGGCGTTTGTGCTTCCTAATTTCCATCCTCTTGCCCAACTAAAACCTGCGTTTAAATCCGATGCCGCAACGTCTCCGCTTCGGGCTCCGGAAGCATCGTAACCTTTTATATCTTTTATACCCCAATAACTCACTTGCGCGCTCAGCGTTCCTTTGCCGGAAAGAGGGCGCACAAAACTAACCACGTCTTGAGTTAGATCATTAATAAATTCGTTGTGCATCACGCCGACTTCTTTTTGCGATAGGTTGGCTAAAAAAGCAGGGTTATAGAAGGGGGCAAAAGCGTCTTCTTCGCTGCCAAACTGGGTTCCTCCCATGGCCACGCTGCGCGCGCCCACATCGATGTTGAGCGAGTCTCCGCTATTTTCGCCGATGGAGGCGGCCAAAACCGGGGCAAACCAGCGCAAGAGGAAAATTAAAAGAATTGAAATTACTTTAACCCGTTTCATCGGACCACCATGAGTTTGCCTAATTTTCTATTTTCACCGCTTTCGACCACGTAGTGGTAAACGCCGGATCCAACTTTTTTGCCTTCATCGTTTGTCGCGTCCCAATACGTTTTCCCGTTTGCTGGATCTAAAAAGTTGATCGATTTTAATAAGTTTCCGGATAAAGTATAGATGCTGATGGTCCCTTGCGTGGGCAGGTTCGCGAACGTAATTTGCGTATGGCCAAGAGCGGGTTTAAACGGAACAGGATAAGCGTAGGCTTCTTCAACAGCCGCGTCGGCATTGCTGATCGCCGCATAAATTGAAAAATGCATAACGTTTGCGGTTAAGGTTTTATTTTCCGAATTTACAGTTGTGTTTGAAATCCGCATCCAGTTTTGAGTGTTTTCATCCAGGACATATATCTGTTGTTTAGAGGCCTTTACTTTAGGGTTAGTCCCGTCGATGTAACCGTCATCGTTATCATCCACGTAGGGGACGGTAATGGTCACCGGCGAATTGAAGTTAGATTTTATTAAGCTGCCGTCTTCTTTCACGGCTGTAAATTCGCGGATAGTTACCGCCTGAGCGTAAGGTCCAAGGATTTGGGATAATTTTGTGTTGGCGTTTTCAATGGCTTGTTGACTGCCGAAGTGAGCGGCGTAAAGCGAAGGAGCGGTATTATTCTTTGTTGAGGAAACGCCGCCGGAAACAAGAGTGATGGATAAGGACGCATCATCTGGAAACGCGTTGGACGGAACAAAAACTTTTGTAACGCCGTCATCGCCTGTAAAACTATTGTCCACTTTGTGGTCCATAACGGTTTCAAAGTTCACTGACATGGATTGGGAAAGGGCGTTTCCGCCCAAATCTAAGATGTTGGTGCCGATAGCTAATTTAAACAGCCAGCCTTTAGGCAAGGACTCGTTTGGTTCGTAGCTTAAAATGTTAGAGGTGGTGTTATAGCTCAATTTTGCGGAAAATTGGACTGACGTGGTTTTACCAAAATTGTCTCTAACTCCAATCAGCGTGACATTGTTTTGTTCAATCACAGTTTCCGGGTTCATGTCCTCGGTAAATTCCAAACTGAACGTAGAGGAACTTTTTACGCCCAGGTAACGTCCGTCCGCGCCTTGGCTATTAGAGATAAATTTCACTTCTGCGCGGGGTTTATCGGAATCTTCACGCACGCGATAAGTGAATAATGCCGATTGACCCCAATTCCCGGCGGCGTCCAGCGCTTTAACGCGGAAATAATATATATTGGCAGAACGCTCAGCGAGGTTTGCGAGGTTAAAAAAGGCATACGGTTGCGTGGTTTTCACAACTTGTGGAACCGCTGGATCGCCGGCGTCTATACCGGTGGATAAGGTGAAAGAGTACCCAACGATTGGAGATTCAGGCGCAATTTTTGATTGTTTAGAAACCCAAGTGAAGAAAGGTTCTTTGTGCGGTGTTTTAAGGTTATCTTGAATTTTGTTGGTGGACTGCGGTCCAAAGGAGGCTGCGAGATTCTCTACTAACGGGGGGACTCGGTCAACATTTATTTTATAACGCGCCTGGCCAATTTTGCTGTGTTGAGTGTTGCCTAAAAATCCGTAGTTGTCGCCCATTACGTGCATGTACCAAGGCCCGTCTCCATTTGCGTTTACTAGGATTATTTGACTGTTGGTAAAAGCGGGGTCAGCGCTTGAAACATCTTTTGTGTCATCGGGATCTTGGTTAAACCGATAGTGGTAGTGCGATGAGTTTTTAGCGGAGAATGAGTTGGTAGAAACATTTGTCCAAGAGTCTTCAGCTTGTCCGGACTTCCAAACAATTTCTGGATTTAGGGGCGCTGTGAATACGGAGTCTGACTCAGAAAGTGCGGTTTCAATCCCGTCTTGATTTTTTGCTTTAACTTGGAAACTGTAAGCAGATCCGCCAATGAGGTTAGAGATGATAAAGCCGGTTGTTCCTCCCCACTCTTGATAAGTTTGCCACAGGGGTTGGGTAGAGGCGTTATCCATGTTTTTAGAA
>JAHFBY010000445.1 GCA_023249835.1 Elusimicrobiota bacterium
GCCCCCTGCAAGGACTGCTTCGCTGAGTGAGGCTTCGTCCCCTTTCTAAAGAAGAAATAAGGATGGGGACGCATCATCTCCTACGGGGTCCGCGCCCAGGTCCACCGCCAGGTCCGCGTCCAGGTCTTTGATCAGGCCTACTGCCAGGTCTGCGGTCTCCGCCCGGGCCATGATCGTTATTGAACCTTGTGCTCGGGGGCGGTCTAGAGTCTCCGCCAGAGTTGCCTTGGAACTCTGGCGCAGGCATGGGTTCAGAAGAAGGCATAAACTCAGACCGGGAAGCGGCGTCATTATAATTTTGTCCGCTATAATGGGTGCCATCAATGCGCTGTACATGTTCGCTGGCCATTAAAACTAACGGGTTAGAAAAAGGCGAGGAACGGATCACCTGCAGATAATTTTTCTTGGCTTTTTGCGCGTTGCCTTTAAGCTCCATGTAACGCCCTATGAGATATTGCGCGGTCAAGCTCAAACCAGACCACTGAGTTTTTGAAACCAGCTCCTGCGCTAAACGAAAGGCCTTGCCCACTTTACCCTGTTGAAATAAGCTCATACTAACGCCTAAGCCGGCAAATGCTTTTGCCTTTTCGCGTCCGGACCACTCTTTCTGTAACCCTTCAAAATAGACTTGCGCCTCCTGACCCTTCTCATTGTTTATAAGGTTTAATCCGTCCTCAATGCGATTGTGCAGTTTTAGGTTCTCCTCATTGAACCCGGAAACTTTTATCAGCGTTTCAACCGGCGCATCCCAAATGGAGTCTTCGCTATACTCTGATGAATCTTTCTGGGAACTTATTCTACGATTAGATATAATCATTGGAGTTGGGCCTGGCGCAGCAGCAGGCATTGCCTCGCTAGGCCCGGGCTTTTCTGATGGGCCATTGTTCTGTTGGGCAACAGTTTCCGTGTTAATAAGACGGGGCGTTGGGGTTGGACTGTCTTTCCAAAACCGGTTCACATCCCCGCTGGCTGCTACTAAGATCTGCCCAGATTCAGACATAATTAACCGTGCATTAATCTCAACTTGTTCATTGCCCAAATCAATTAAGGTGCCGCTCACGATCGCCTCTACGCCCAAAATTTGCCCGATCTTTTTTGCGGAATCCTCGTTAATTGCTCCGGAAGTCTGTAAGTTCAATTCCTTTAAAACCTTTTCTAAAAGCGTGCGTTCGATCACGTCCAGTTTTTTTAATGAAACGATCTTGGTTGTTAACCTTTCCGAAATAATAGTAGAGCCTTGGGATTGGCGTCCATCATGATAAGGAAAAGCGAGCACTGCAACTTTTTGCACTTTTAATTTTTTTGACCCTTTGGATATCTCTTTGGCGATCTTATCTAAACTGTCGGCGCGGAGCGTCCCGCTGCCAATCATTATCATTACAGTCGTCAAAATTAATATTTTACTGTTAAATTTCATACCATTCTCCCGCATTTTTTGTGTTTAATTCTATCTTGATTAATATAGCAACATAACTGTTTGAAATCAATGCGACCAATTTGGTAATCTAATAACAAATACGCGCTAGCTTTAAAAGGTTAAAACTTATGAAAGCAGTCATCCTGGCCGGCGGGTTTGGAACCCGATTGCGCCCTCTTACCTGCAGCCTGCCTAAACCCATGGTGCCCATGGCCAACCGCCCGATGATGGAACATATCGTAGATCTCTTAGCCAAACACAAATTTGGCAACATTATCACCATGCTCTATTTTTCGCCGGAAGATATCCGCGGATACTTTGGAGATGGAAAAAAATTCGGCGTTAAAATGAGTTATTTAATTCCACCCGCGGATTTAGGAACCGCCGGCTGCATCAAAGTCGCAGCCCAAGACCTAAGCGAACCTTTTATCGTTATCTCAGGAGACGTCCTAACTGATTTTGATTTGACTCAAGCTGTGGAGTTCCACAAAAAAAAGAAAGCCGCCGCTACCATGGTTCTCACTCGCGTCACTAACCCGTTGCAATACGGTGTCGTAATCATAAACTCGGAAAATAAAATTACCCGCTTCCTTGAAAAACCCTCTTGGGGCGAAGTTTTTTCTGATACTATCAACACTGGAATTTATATCATGGAACCCCGGATTTTAGATGAAATTCCAGCGGACCATTCTTTTGATTTTTCTAAGGACCTTTTCCCTAAACTCCTGCAAAAAAATGAGGCGATCTACGGTTATGTGGCGGACGGCTACTGGAAAGATGTCGGCGATTTGCGGGAATACCGATTAGCTCACCGGGACATTTTAGACAACAAGGTTGCAGTTAGCAGTCGAGGGA
>JAHFBY010000446.1 GCA_023249835.1 Elusimicrobiota bacterium
GAAACCGGCGCCGGCAAATCCATTATCATCGATGCGCTCACCCATTTGCTCGGTGCAAAAGGATCCATCGCAGTGGTACGTAAGGGGCAAGAACGCTGTGAGATCAGCGGCATTTTTATGATTAAAAATCGTTCTCGCGCCGCCGGGGTTTTGCGCGAGCTTTCTTTAGAAAACAGCGAAGATTCCGAAACCCTTTTTATTCGGCGAGAAATAGACGTTTTAGGAAAATCCAAGGCTTATGTGAACGATCGTCCGGTTAATATGTCAACGCTCTTGGCAGTGGGCGAATCTTTGGTTAACGTTCACGGTCAAAATGAGCAGCAAGCGCTGCAAAAAACACAGGAACAGCGGGAATTGTTGGACTGTTACGCCCAAGCCGAAGAGACTTTAATGACTGTGGCGGACGCTTACCGCGAATGGAAAAAATTAAAGGACAGGCTTTCCGGCTCGCAGCTTTCCGAACAAGAAAAAGACCAGAAAATAGAACTTTGCCGTTTCCAATTGCAGGAAATTAAAAACGCTAAACTTTCTTTGGAAGAAGAGGAGTTGATTGACTGCGAACTTCCCAAGCTTAAACACTCGGAACGTTTGCGCGCCGATGGCGAAGAGGTTTATTCTCAACTCTATGACGTAGACGGCTCTGCTCAGGAACGCACGCGCAAAGCCTTACGTTTATTGGAAAGTATGGCGCAGTTAGGAGTGGATTTAAAGGATCCCTTAGATCAACTGCGGGACGCGTTGATAAAAATTGACGAGGCTGCTCGCCGGATTGAAACCTTTAAGAGCGGGTTAAACGCTCAGCCCGGACGGTTGGACGCTTTGATCTCGCGTCAAGACCTGATCTCTCGGTTAAAAATAAAATTTAAAAAAGATGTGAACGAACTCCTTATCTACCAAGAGGAATTGGAATTGGAGTTACAAAAGTTGGAAGGTAGCGGCCTGACTTTAGAAGAAATGGAAAAACAAGTTCAGCTAAAGTATCGAAACCTTATGTCTGAGTGCGATAAACTAAAGAAGGTTCGTAAAAAAGCCGCTTTAAGCTTAACCGAAGGCATTGAAAAAGAATTAAAAGAGTTGGGTTTTAAAAAGGGGCGGTTTGGAGTGCGGTTAGAGCCCAAGCTGGATGAACGCGGCGAGGAGGTTCCTACGGCGCATGGTTTTGAACAGGTGGAGTTCCTGTTCAGTGCCAACCCCGGGGAAGACTTAAAGCCCGTGAAAGAAGCGGCTTCCGGCGGTGAGCTTTCGCGCGTGATGCTGGCCTTAAAAAAAGTTTTGGCCCAGTCCGATCCCGTTCCCACCCTGGTTTTTGATGAAATTGACGCAGGCGTGGGTGGTACTATGGGCCATGCCTTGGGCGAGAAGCTTAAAAAATTGGCCAAAACCCACCAGGTTTTGGTGGTTACGCATTTGGCGCAAATTGCGGCGTTCGCCCATAAACATTTGAGCGTGCGCAAAACTCATAGCGGTCAAAATACGCTGACCCGCATTACCGATTTGCCGGAAAATGACCGCATTGAAGAGCTCGCCCGAATGTTGGGCGGGAGCCTGGAGTCCGACGCGCCGCCGTCTCCCACTTCGCTACAGCACGCGGCTGAACTTCTGCAATCCGCGCAATCGCGGGCAGCGGCGCGGTAAATATTATTTATTAAGGAGAACTTCAATAACAACTCCCTACCTGCAAGACCATAACATGCATTTGCGCAAAGCAAAGAAAAACGATTTAGACTCGGTGTATAAGCTTATTTATTCCGCGACCCGGCGCGGCAAGATTCTAAAGCGAACGCAGGACGATTTAAGAAACATTTTACACTGCTTTTGGGTGGCGGAACAGGAAGGCGTCATCTACGCCTGCTGCGCCCTGGAAATTTATAATAAGAAGCTGGCGGAAATCAGGTCGCTTGTGGTTGACCCTGTGAAAGAAAAAAAGGGTATCGCGAGCGCGCTGGTAGACCATTGCATAAAGGAGGCAAAAGAGAAAGGGATCTATGAGGTACTGGTGATTACTAACCGTGAAAACCTGTTCCGCAGGCACGGGTTTTCTGAACAGCTCCATGATCAAAAAGCTCTTTTTTTACGGCCATGAACAAAAATAATAACCCTTGGAAGCGACGCAGTTCTATGTTGACCGATGGTGACCAACGCGCCCCTAACCGCGCGATGCTGCGCGCTGTTGGATTTAAAGACGAAGATTTCAAAAAACCCGTGGTGGGCATCGCCAGCACTTGGAGCGAGATCACTCCCTGCAACGCGCATATTGATCAGTTGGCG
>JAHFBY010000088.1:0-3320 GCA_023249835.1 Elusimicrobiota bacterium
GTGGATTTAAAAGTCCAGTCGTTGGCGCGCTCTAATACGCGCTTGGAAGTGGGCGAGCCGAGGCTGTTTTATCGTAAAGTTGGGGATTTGAACTATCAGAGTTTGCAGATGAGCGCGGCGCAGGTTGTTAAGGAAGGATCGGACGGGTATGAATCGGTTTATGAAGGAACGATCCCCGGGAGCGTTATTACCGCGCAAAGCGGATTAGAATATTTCATTTCCGCGCGGAACCTGGATTTAGTGAACCGAACATTTCCGGAGAGTTTGGCGGTTGGGGTAGACGCTTCGGGGTATAGTGGAGCAGGATGGAAAGTGTTGGCGCATGGGACATCGAACAAAGGGTTGATCGTGCAGGGGAACAGCAGCACAGATGACGATAGCGTGAAGATAGATTTTTATCTGCCGCCGAGCAGCAGTTTTAACCGGCAGGTTGCGGTGGAAGTTCATGCGGCAAAAAGCGATTGGAGTTTGGTGAAGGGAACTAACACCCCGGAATCGGCGGTGTGGCGGCAATATAACGTTGGGAGTGTGGAAGGGCATTATTATGTGTGGTATGGAAACGGTTTGCAGGCGCCGGGGAACTATATTTACTTGTTGCGGGAACAGTCGAGCAATAAAGTTCTGGCGGAAGGGCGGATCGTGGCGGCGGAACCGTTTACGAACGTGGCGTTAACGCAGACGCAAGTGGGGAACAGCGTTGTGTTGAGCGCGGTCGCGGATAACAGCAAGATCAGCCAAATGGTGATGTACCCGGAAGGAAGGTGGGACCAGCCGTTGACCGCGAACAAAGTAGGATCGAACTATGTGGCGCAAATTATTGTCGCGGGAACGCCGCCGGTGTACCTTGCGGCGGCTTACGCTCCTGGAACGCAGTCGGATATCGTGGTGGGGTTGAGCAACCAGCCGTCAATTAATCCAAACCAGGCGCCGGTGTATGATTTTGCGCCGTTGGGGGAACAGAGTAACGGACATCCGATAGAGTTGAGTCTGAATATGCGCGATCCCGGGGGTACAAACGTTGGGATATCGAGCGTAACGCTTTACTATACGTTTGGGAGCAGCGGTGTGTGGCAGTCCGTTGCGATGGCGCTTGTGCCTGTTTCTGGGCCAACAATTCCGGGCGAGGGAGTTTATGAGTCGGCTATAGAGCCGCAAAGTTTGGCGGGAACGGTATATTACTATTTTACAGCGCAAGACGGGGATGGGAACACGAGCGCCTACCCGTGGCGAACGCCGGCGCAAAAGCCGGATCCGCAGTTTTCTTTTCCTGTTATTATCGATACCACGCGCCCGCAAGCAGCCTACACAGTGCCGGAGAACAACGCCAAAGATGTGCTGGTAGACCAAAGCATAAGCGTTACTTTTACGGAAAGTATGGATTCAAGCACGTTGATCCCTGCCAACGCGCAGTTGATAGATGATCAAAACCATGCGGCAACCATAACTGGCATGATCTATAACAAATCAAGGAACCAAGCGACGTTGGAAAGCGCGCCATTGCTGTTTTCCCGGAAATACTCTTTAAGTTTGTCAACCGGCATGAAGGACCGATCAGGCAACACGCTGAACGCGGTGAACCCGGTGTTAAAGTTTGAGACTGAGATCGGGATGCCGCCGATGCTGACGGATTTGAGCCAATCCGCGGAACATTATTCTTCGCAATTAAGCAGCATGACTTTTGAGTTTACAACGAACGTTCCGCTCAAAAGCGTGCGGTTAGCGTTGAAGAACGTCAGCACGCAAGAGAGTTTTGTGATTGATCAGTCGAGCGGAACGCCGCCTTTGGCGTTGTTTCCGTACCGCTATTCAGTAGGGTTTAACGGCATGGCCGCGCGGCAGGGGGAGGAACTGCTTGTGAACCTGCCGGAAGGGGAATACGTTTGCAGCGTGGAAGGGGTGGACCGGCAGTACGAGTTAACGGGCACGAGTTTGCAGCAGCCGTTTCGGTGGACAGTGCGGGGGAACAGTACGGTGAGCGTAATGTTTCGTTCATTTAGCGTGGGTATTCCGAACGTGAACGGAACGGTTTATTTTGATATTGGACTTGCGGGTTATGCGGATGTATCTATTGGGGAAGGGGTCCGGAGGATTTTTGGCAAGGAGATGGTTTATGTCCAAGCCGGGCAGAAGATCAAGACCAACTTCGGATACTTTATCTATCAAAACCAGTACGTTGATCCGCGCAGTTGGAATTTTGCCGCAGGGGGCAGGAAAGATAATGATTTTTACATGAAGCCGGATTATCGGACCGGGGTACAGATTTTGCCGCAGGACACCTCCGTAGAAATCCCCTTTGATATTACCCTGGTCCCGCCTGACTATAGCGATGGTTACAACGTTTATGGAGAACCGTTTGCAAACTATTACCGAGCCATACAATCGGTGTCGGTGACCGGGGCGCACCTGGTGTTTCCGGCAGCAGGGGTTGATTTTGACGATAACCCCTCAATCGAGACGGGGTTAGAAAGCTGGGGCGGGGTAGGGAGCCAACTCCACGGGACCTTGGTGGCCAGGAACGTGAGCAAACCGCAAAAGAGTTTTTTGATTGACACAAGCTCGCCAACAGTGAGAATAGAACAAGACCGGGCGTTTATTAACTTTGCGGTTGTGAGCACGATCACTTTGGCGGTGTTTGACAATTTGTCCTACCAGTTACAAAAGGTGAGTTTAAAGCTAGGCAGCGCGGCAGGAACCGTAAAAACATTTGTTGACCTGGAAACCTCGGATCAGCTTAGCCGCAGTTTTGTGTGGAACGGAGCCAACGAGCTGTTGGCGGACGGGAACTACGAACTGGCAGGCGAGGCAACTGATAAAGCGGGAAACAAAACTACAACGCGGAAAGCAATTATTATTGACAACACCGCGCCGGAAGTAAAGAGCGCGGAGATTGTGCCTGTGCCGGGCAACCACCCGCAAACAAAAGTGTTCTCGGGCAAAGATCAAAAGTTTGAACTGCGCGTGAACATGATGGACAATTATTCTAGAAACGTTAAAGCGGAGTTGAGCTTTACGGAGAGTAATAAGGAAGTGGTGTTTAGTACGGTTGGGATAGTGACGAACGTGTTGTCCGCGTTAAGTTTTGCCATGGACTGGAAAGACGGAGGAGGCAACTGGCTGCCGGACGGGACGTTTGGGGTCAAACTAAAAGTAACCGATGATGCCGGCAACAGCACGGAGCTGACCTTGCCGGACTTTAAGGTGGACCGGAGCGCGCCCGTGGCTGTGAACCTGTACACTGTTCCCAACATCTTTTACCCGGACACAGAAAAAGCGGGGGAAGTAAGTACAGCTCTGCACTACGCGCTATCTGAACCTGGATT
>JAHFBY010000088.1:3330-7038 GCA_023249835.1 Elusimicrobiota bacterium
TGATGGTGGAGGTGCAAGATTCGCTGGGCCGAACTCTAACCGCGGATTTAGGAAACAACGATTTAAAACAAACTGGGATCTATGAGTGGGACGGACGAGTGAATGGCGAATTTGCGGCAGACGGTCAGTTTGTTCTGCGCGTGCGCACTATGGATGAGGCGGGCAACGAGTCTACGGCCAGCATCGGAGTGATCAAAAACATGATCCCCGCTTCCATCTCTTTTGCGGAACTAAAGGTTAATGGCATTGTCACTATCAAGGGGGTTGCGCTGGACCCTTACGTAAATGACGAAGTTAACTTTGACCGCTATGAACTTTGGGCGAGGAAAGGGGAAAACATTGATTTTAACCTGGCAGAAAATAGTCCGGCGGCATTGGACAAAACCTTGTGGCAGGCAATAACTGTTCCGGCAGGGAACCTTAGCGCGGACGATCCGCTTTATCCTAACTCTAACGTTTCTTACCGGTCGGTATTAAACAGCGTTTTAGGGTTGTGGGACACAACTGGCCTGGAGCAAGGAGCGACTTACGCGCTGCTTTTAAGCGTTAAAGATAAAGCGGGCAGGATAAGCTATGCGTCGCAAGAAGTGTTGAAAGATGTAAACGCGGATAACACTGTTCCAGCGGTAAAGCTAATTTCGCCGGCAGAGAGCACAAAATTTGAGGTGATTTCCGGTAAAGAATTGTTGGCAATGGAGTACAAAGTTGAAGAGCGGGAATCAGACGTTACTTTGGAAATATTTCAAATGGACGGGGCAAAGTACGGGCCGATTGTTTGGCGCAGGCAATACGCAAACCAAACGCCGGGAACCTACCGCGCAAGTTGGGACGGCAGGGACAGCGCAACGCAAAAGTACGTTAAAAGCGGGACTTACCGAATTTGCCTAAGCGCGCGGGACGCGGACAATATGGGAGCAGCGCAATTAGAGCGGGATTTAACGGTGCAGGTAACCTTGGAAGAGCCGGTGCAGGTTTTAAAATTTGAAATTGCAAAAAGCGTGGTTGATTTAAACGAAGAAACAACAATCGTTTACAAAATCACAAAGGACGCAAAAGTTACGATCCAAGCCCAAGACGCGCAAGGTCAGAACTCTATTACCCTGGAAAACAATAAAAGCGTTGTGGGCAACGAAGAACAAAGCGTAAAGTTTAAGGCCGGGGTTGCGGGACTATACGCGGTAAAGCTCGAAGCTGTTGCAACGGACGCAACTGCGAGCAGTAACCAGGCAACCTTATCCGTAGCCGTGCGCGCTGGGCAAACTGACGGCAGCGCGCAGGCGCTGATCAGTTTTCCCGGTGAAGGGTCCGTGGTGCAGGGGGAATCCAATTTTAATTGGACCGCATCAGCGCAAGGGGAGTACGACCCGCCGCAGGAGTTTAGCGCAACATTGAGCGCAACCGGCGAAGAGAGCGTGGGCGGGTCGCAAAACCTGACCTGGCTGCAAAAAGGGGCCGCTGACTTGGGACAGGGAACCTTAGACGGGCTTCAAATCCTTCCCTACGAAGGTCAGGACATTATCATTTTAAGTGCGGGAGAAAACCAGTACCAGAGCCGCATTGACGGGGAGTGGGGCCAAAATATTGTTGGCTGCGACAATTATGTGTATGCGCAAAGCTTTAGCGTGAGCAAGTCGGGCCAGCGCGTAAAAGAGTTAAAGTTTGACCAGCGGCGCGGCAGTTTAAATTATAACTGCGTGTTGGAGTTGCGGGAAGATAACGGTTCCGGCGCTGCGCCCCAAGAGAGCGCAATAGTATCGGTAAATTTAGGGTGCAAGTACACGGCCAGCGGAGATCCGCTAGTCGCCGACCTTAGCGGCCAAAATATTACGCTTGCTGCGGATAAAACGTATTGGTTGGTTTTAACGCAAAGCCAGTCCGCGTGCAGTTCGCGAAACTCCATTGAAGTGAATATGCGCGGCGGTACTGCGTCCGACGCCTACGTCCGAGGCAAGGCGCTGTTCCGCCAGTATGGCGATTTAAACCCGGACAATGGCATGACTTGCGGCGATTCTGGCTGGCGGAACGCGATCCCCCAGGACTACACTTTTTGGGTGTTGATGCAGCCCTACGTTGGAAACGGGACCTACACCTCCAAAACGTTTGACGCCGGACTCTCTTTAACCGGGTGGGGCAAGTTTAACGCGATTCCCGCGGCAGACGGATCGCACCTGCGCTATACCGTTGCGGTCAGCGCGGACGGTCAGCATTGGGACGCGGAACAGGAAGTGAACAACAACTCCGCTATTAACGGTTCCCTCAAAAGGTATATCCGGTGGAAAGCTTATTTGAACGTCTATGCCAACGATACCACGCCTTGGGTGCAAGAAGTGACGATTAACTATTCTGCGTCCAGCGCGCGGAAAGAGAGTTTTACTTTTACAAAGACGATTAACGGTAGCGCCTGGAACCGGCACGACTATACGTTTGGCAGCGCGCCCAACGGAATCAAGGATCTGTTCGCGGTTGAACTTGCTGGCAAAACGATTGCGAGCGGGCCCAATTACAGCGTTTCCGGAGTCAGTAACCCTAACGTTACGGCGGCGATTGCGCAAGAAAACGGATATCCGCAAGTTAAAGCCCAAACGCAAGTAAAGCAGGACTGGACAACGGGACAAGACGCGGCGTTAGGCGCAAGCGCAAAGATCATGGGCAAAAACATAAGTTTTAATAACGATTCTAACCCGCAGCGCTTTGTGCGCGAAGGTCCCTACAACTTTAATGAACAGCGGTTAGCGCCGCAAGTTATCGCCGGCGCGTACCCTGCCGCGGACATGAACGCGGAGGCGGCAACAAAAAACAGATATACGTTTTGGAAAGACGCGGTTAGCAATACAGTAGATAACCCTTACGTTGTTGTGAACGCGCAGCAATCGGGTTGGGACGTCCAGTTGCAGTATCCTAACAATGATCCTAACCCAACGCTGGCAGTTTATCAGGATTTAACCAAACTTTCTAACAGCAACGCGGATATAGAGATAGACGACGATTTTACGGTTAAGCTGGCGCCGGGCGCAGCGCCGCGCAGTTTTATAGAAGTTAAAGGCAGCGCGTTTGGTTCGGGCCAAGGATTTTTAGGGTACACCCTGCTTTACGCAAAGCAGGGCGAAAGCTCTTTTAAGAGCATCCCTGTGCTGTCCAGCAGTTCGGTCAATAACAGCGTTTTAGCTTATTGGGACGTTACCGGACTTAACGGCGCTTACGTTCTAAAACTGGTTGCGCACCATGCCAACGGTTCAGTGGAAAACCAAAAAAACGTGACGATTGGAACGGAAGTGCCGGCGCAGTCTGTTGACGGGAACGCGGCAATAGTGCGCGCGCCCTACAATAAAGCTTATTTAGAGTTTCCTGCCAATGCTTTAGAAGTGTCAACGGTTGTGACCATTACGCCCATAAAATTCTCTGAGTCGAACGTCATAATGTCCAGTTCCATGCCGCAACCTATTGGCGCGCTTTACGAAATGAAACCTGGGAGCATCCGTTTCCGCAAAAACCAAGACGGGACAACGGCTTCACCGGCCAAACTTACAACGCGCTTTTTGCCGGAAGAGTTAAACGGAATTGATCCCGGAGAGTTAACGCTTTATTCTTTAAAAGAAGACGGCACGGTAGAGCCCTTGGACGCGCGCGTTACTTACGATGCCAACGGTAACGGCGCGCTCGATAACGACGAGGTGGTGAGCGTGGAAAGCCCGGTAACGCATTTCTCTT
>JAHFBY010000447.1 GCA_023249835.1 Elusimicrobiota bacterium
AAACCGCCAGAACGTGTACTGAAAATGGAAAAAGTAAGCGTAGTGGCTGAAAAAATATCCCTATAATTTCATCCTCGTCGAAAATCCATCTCTTTTGTGCTTTTAACTGACGAAGTCGGGTGAATTTAATAGATTTTATGTAACTATTCAGGTTAGTCATTCCCCGCTAGGGCAATGACGAGACCTGAGTAGTTACAAGTTTATTTAGATTTTGCGGCAAGTGGTTCGGTGGAGCGAGGAAAGCCGCAGATACTCATTTGCGTTCCAGCGGATATGTTCCAGTTCTTCCGAGCGCAAGGCCCGCGATATTTTAGCGGGGATACCCAAAGCCATTTGTCCTTTAGGTATCCGGGTTTTGGGAGAAACAACCGCTCCTGCGCCCACAATGCAGTCTTCTTCCACCACTGCGCCGTCCAACACAATCGATCCCATACCGATGATGCAGTTGTCTTGAACCTTGCATCCATGCAGGACCACAGAGTGTCCCACGGATATGCCCCTACCTAAAATAGCCGGCAGGTTATCGTTAGTATGGATCACGGTATTGTCTTGAACGTTGGTATTTTCGCCAATAAAGATCTGGGCGATATCTCCGCGCAGGACGCAATAGGGCCAAACCGAACTATTTTTTTCCAAGGTGACGTTGCCGATGATTTCAGCGGTTTCGTGCACATACGCTGTAGGGTCGATTTGGGGCCGGACGCCGTTGAATTCGCGGATCATTTCCTAACCGTTTTTTGCGACGAATTCTTTAATATGTTTAACGATTGATTTAATTTGCGCTGAAGTCAGTTCCGGAAATATCGGTAAGGACAAAATTTCTTGGGAGATAGATTCGGCCACCGGAAAGTCGCCGCTTTGGTAGTTCAGGTAGGCAAAAGCTTTTTGCAAATGGAGCGGAATAGGGTAATGCACGCCAGTGGCAACGCCCTTTTCTTTTAAATATTCTGCCAGGCGGTCTCTATTTTTAATGCGCAGCGCATAGACGTGTCGCACTGTTTCTGCAAAGGGGAGGATAGTAAAAGTAAATATGCCCAACTCTTTAAGTAATTTGTCGTATAGCTTTCCGTTGGCTACTCGTTTTTTGTTCCAAGAGCTGAGTTTTTTGAGTTTAACGCGCAGGATAGCGGCTTGCAGGGTGTCTAGGCGTCGGTTAAACCCTAAGAGCGAATGTTCATATTTGCCGGTTCGCCCGTAATCTCGGAGCAATCGGGCGCGGTCGGCAAACTCTTTGTTGTTGGTTAAAATCATTCCGCCATCGCCATAAGCCCCAAGGTTCTTGCCGGGATAAAAGCTGAAACAGGCCATATCGCCAATGGAACCGGTCTTCATGGTTTTGCCGTTTTTAAAATGTAGGAGCGCGCCGTGTGCTTGGGCAGAGTCTTCAATCAAAAGAAGTTTGTGTTTTTTAGCGATAGCTAAAATTGGTTCGATATCGCAGGGTTGCCCAAACAAGTGGACGGGCATTATGGCTTTGGTTTTAGGGGTGATTAAAGTTTCAATTTTTTGCGGATCAATATTGGCTGTATTGGGGTCGGAATCGCAAAAAACAGGCGTAGCGCCCGTGCTTGCAACCGCTGAAGCAGTGGCGTAGAACGTAAATACCGGAACAATTACCTCATCATTTTGTTTAATGCCGGCTGCGTGCAGCGCTAATTCCAAGGCGCCAGTTCCCGAATCCGTGCCAACGGCATATTGAGCTTGGCAAAAGCCGGCAAACTCATTTTCAAACAGCGTTAAATCTGATCCTAGGATAAAGTCGCCTCGTTCCAAGACCGCATTGATAGCTTTTTGCACCGGCTTTTTAATGGTGTGATATTGCTTTTTTAAATCAACAAGAGGAATCATAGTTTGTCCTGATTTATTTTAGCATTTTTTATAAACCAGGCAAGCGTTGTTTTTAATGCCTCCTCAAAAGCGGTTGTTTTGAATTCGGGGTATAGAGAGAGGAATGGCGTGCTGTCTAAAGTTCTTTTAATCTGACCTTCGAGTTGTTGATCATTAAAATAAATTTCCCCTTTGAAATCTAACAGACGCGCGATTGTCAGCGCCAATGTGCGGATTGTTATGGGGGGATTGGGCGCCACAATGAGGGTGTCGGGTTTGTCATAGGTTTCAAGGACGGATAAAAGCGCTTTGCCAACGTCAACAGAATAAATGAATTGTCTGACGGCGTTGCCGCTTCCCCACACTTCAAACCGGCGACCTTCTAGCTTTGCTAGATAACATTTATGGATTAAAGCTCCAACCACGTGGGAATCT
>JAHFBY010000448.1 GCA_023249835.1 Elusimicrobiota bacterium
TGCGCGCGCGCCGCTGCACGAATATTTGGACCAAATTATCAGTGAAGTGGCGTCAATCGGCTCTTTGGGCAGATCCGCGCTGGACCCGGTGCGCGCGGTCGTGCACATCTTAAGCGCAACGATCCTTCGGCCCACCGCGGATTGGAAAGGAGCGGCTAGGGGTCCGCTCCAAAAGCTGGCTGCTTATGGGTTTATAAAGCTGCAAGAAGGGAAATCCATTATTGATTACGGCAGTTATTTGCTCTTGCCTTTAGAGACCTTAAACGGTCCCCTTAACGTGCGTTTACAGGTTTCGGGTGTAGATGACGCCCAAGGTGGCAACGCGCTCTATTTAGATTCGGGCAACTATATTCGGGCAACGGAACGCCGGAACTCTGAACGCGAATACGAGATGGTAGTCCAAGGGTATGTTTTAAATCCTGGGTCCGAACAGGTTTTGCACCGGGTCATGGCCGAAGGGCTTTTGGAAATTGTTTATCTCGCTGAATTCGGGGAATCCGCCAGGCGTCAAGTGCACGAACTGTTTCGCGACAATTTTGAAAGCGCAGGGACAATTGAAGAGCAGGAGAAGAGCTTTTACCGCGCTTTAAAAAATAAGATGAACAATTTGGCAAAGAACGTTGTGGTCGCTTTGCGATCCGAGGCGCAAAATCAATTGGGGGATATGCGGCAATTGCAAGACAACTTTAAGGTTAAACAAGGAGAGATGGACCCTGAGGTTGGGTTCTTGCTTAGAGCCGCTAAAGAAGGTAGGGAAGAGGGGTCTGTTTTGCCGCTGGTAGAACCAAACCTAATAGAGGGGATTGAAGAGGACTATTCCAACCGGCGTTGGGGAAGAAAAAACCCTGACCAGAAGCAGCGCGCCATTTCTGCTTTACGGTTTGCCGCCACTGTTAACCTGCTGTTTGGTTCCCGGAAAAAAGTCCGCAACGGCGTTCCTTTAGGCAATGCGGACAAAATTGCTGAGACCATTGGCTTTATAAATATGAAGGACGTCATAGACGTGGGCTCGTTGCCTGCCGTTAAACGGGCGAACCCAACCCGTATGGATTCCAGCCAGACGCACGCCATTTACTTGTCGCGCCACACTGAGAACAACTTAGGAATTTTAGTGAACTTGTTGATGGCCCAGTCCGGCAAAGAAGTTAAAGACCAATTCGTTCTCTTTACCCATGAATTTGAGTTTGCCCAAATCCAGGAACTGATCAAGGCGCGGCTCCTTGCCAAACTGAGCAATGAGGACGAAGTGGAACGTTTAATGAAAGCAACTTTAAAGTGCCGCATCTCTTGGGAAGAGGTGGCCAACAGCGGAGAAAACACAGTTTCTGCCACGCTCTTCCGCCGAAAGGTGCAAGAGGAGGTCGGGCACACTGCCGGCGTCATCAACGTTTATCCTGCTTTCCTCACGTTCACGGGGATCCGGGAAGAAAGCCGCGCCTTACGGTTCCTGCTGGCTGTTTCCGCAAACCTTGTGCTAGACGTTACCCGCCTTTCCGCGCGCTTAGAGCAAGAAAATCGAGCGGCGCATTTGGTTGGACAAAGTCAGTAAACCAACTCAAACTCTCCCTTATCCCCCCTTTTAATTTGTTACATTTCCTTAACAGTAACCGCGCCTAAAATTATTTAAAATAATCTCATGCGCACAATTTCTTTGGTTATGGCCTTAGTGATATTCTACGTCCACGCCTTTGCCGGCGCTTTGCAAGGGGCTACCCATTTGTGGGAAGAACGCCACAAAAAATCCGAACCTCTCATCTTAGTGCAAGCCTTGCCTTTACCCGGCCTTGATCAGAAGGTTGCGGAAAGTTCCGCACAAAACAAATTGCCGCGTTGGCTCCAAACCTTGAACCGAGAAGACGCTTCCATTAAAGATGTTTATTTGCCCCCGGGCTGGAAAGCAGAGAGTCCGCTCATCATCCACATCCAAGACGCCCATGAAAACCTAGACGCGCAAACCCATATCGCCGGAATGATCCGCGCCCTGGCTCATGCCCAGGGACCCGGCGCCAAACTCATCATCGGCCTGGAAGGGGCGAGCGGGACGTTTGACTTTAAGCCTTACCACACTTTTCCGGGCGCCGCTATTATGCAGGATCTTGCCGATTACTTCTTGCGGCAAGGGCGTATTACGGGTCCCGAACTCGTGGGTATGGACAGAACAGAAAAAGGACTTGAATTCGTTGGATTAGAAGACGAAACGCTTTACCTGCGGCATGTGGAGTCTTACAAGGGCGCTATGCGGACCTTTGCGCATGCC
>JAHFBY010000449.1 GCA_023249835.1 Elusimicrobiota bacterium
CTTCCAAAACGCGGTGGCGGTCGTAAAATTTGTGAAAACGGTTGGCCAAGTCCAAGAGATAGGTCGCCAGTAAATTGGGCGAAACCAAGCGCACGCAAGCCTCTAAAGTGTCGGTGAAAAATCCCAACTTGACTAAGAGCTCGCGCTCCTCCGGGGCAAGAGTTAAACCTTGGTCCTGCCAAGACACCGTTTCACCAGAACTCATGAACTTTTGTTTTTCGGCCTCACGGAAAATCGAACAGATACGGGCGTGGACATACTGCACATAGAAAACCGGATTCTCGTTAGATCGTTTTTTGGCTAAGTCAACGTCAAAATCAAGCGGTGAAGAAGGCGAACGCATAGCAAAGAAAAATCGACAGGCGTCCGCACCCACTTCATCTAAAATTTCCTTTAAAGTGACAAACGTTCCGGAACGAGTGGACATGGCAACCCGTTCCCCGCCGCGCTTTAAGCTCACCAATTGATAAAGAATGATCTCGAGCCTATCTAAACTGTAGCCCAAGGACTGAACCGCTCCTTTGACCCGAGGCACATAGCCGTGGTGGTCATGGCCCCAAATGTCAATGCAGCGCTCAAAACCACGTTCGAACTTGTCCTGGTGGTAAGCAATGTCCGAAGCAAAATAAGTGTAGTTGCCGTTGGATTTACGGAGCACCCGGTCTTTGTCCATATTCTCATCTTCGGTCTGCATGCAATCGCTCGAAAACCAAAGCGCGCCCTCTTTTTCCAATAAACGCCCGCGTTCGCTTAAACCGGCAATGGCCGCCTCTACTTTACCCTGTTTATACAGGTCTGACTCATACGACCAAACGTCAAACGGCACGCCAAATTGAATTAAATCTTGCCGGATAGAGTTTAAAAGCTCTTCCCGGGGGAAAACGTCAAAGTCAAGGCGCTGGTCAGACTGCATTTTTTTGGCGATTTCCGTGATATACGCGCCTCGATAACCGTTCTCAGGGATCACCGCAGCAGCTTGACCCGCCAACTCTTGATACTGAGCGGCAACGGAATCGCGCAGCATCGCCATCTGCACGCCTGCGTCATTGACGTAATATTCGGAAGTGACGCTATAGCCCAACTGTTGGTAGATGTGCGCTAAAGAATTGCCCAAAGCTGCGCCCCGACCGTGCCCGATGTGGAGCGGACCCGTGGGATTGGCGGATACGAATTCAATCATAATTCTGCGCGTCTGTTTCGCCGGATCTTTGCCCAAAGCGTCATCTTCGCGGAGAATTTTACTGAGCAATCCAAACAGGAATTGATCGTTTAAATAAATATTAATGAACCCGTTTTTAGAAATGTCCAGCCGATCAATTACTTCACGATCCATCACGGACTCTTGAATTAACTTAGCGATGTCCGCGGGTTTAGATTTTTCTTTTTTAGAAATGATGAAGGCAAGGTTAGTGGCGGCGTCTGCCGATATCCCGGCGCCGGGCTCTTCCACGCTGAACTCAGCGCCGGCTTGCGCGCCGTAACGAGCTTCTATGGAACGATTGAGGATACGGATCAATTCGGAACGAATCATTTCTTCTTTTTCTTTGCGGCGGACCTAACCTTTTTAATTGGTTTCGTTGACCAGGCAACGGGTTTGGCGTCTTCCCAAAGCCGCTCTAAAGAATAATTGGATCGGGAATCTGAACTAAATATATGAACGATAACGCCGCCGTAATCCAACACCACCCAATGCGCCCCTCGGCGACCATCTTGATGGCGTAAATAAAGGCCCAAAGTTTCTAGATTGTCTTTAATAGAATCGCGCAACGCGCCTAGGTGAACGGTAGAGTTTGCCGTCATCAATAAAAGGTAATCGGAAAGGCCGTAGGAGGCATTGCGCAGGTCAAGCAGCACAACGTCTAGGGCGTGTTTTTCATCTGCGCAGCGAGCAGCGCTTAGGGCATATTGGCGAAATGGATTGGATAAAGTATACAAGTTTTCCGGATTAACCTTTCCGGTTATTATACCATTTTCATTGGCCGTTAAATAGCCGCGGCCAAACCCGGCGGCAACCCTTTGTCTTTGACAGCGTCTACCAACGGAACTCCTTGCGTTTGGAACTGAATTTTCAAATCGTTGGGGTTCTGCGATATGGACAGCGCCTCATCGCTTGAAATTACACCGCCTTTAACTAAGTTAAACAACGCTTGGTTAAAGGTTTGCATGTTATAAAAAGAGGAGGAGTCTTCCATGGCTTTAGTGATTTGTCCGATTTTATTTTCTTCAATCAGTTTACGGATGGTTGGAGTATTG
>JAHFBY010000450.1 GCA_023249835.1 Elusimicrobiota bacterium
TTTCATCACCACGGCCAACACCCTGCACTCCATCCCCTCTACGCTTCAAGACAGGCTTGAAATTATCCGTTTTCCGGGCTACTTGGAAAGTGAAAAAACATCCATTGCCAAAAACTTTCTTATCCCTCGGCAAATAAAAGAACATGGTCTAGATCCGGCAAAACTGGAAATACGCGATGATACGGTTTTAGAGCTGATTCGCAACTATACCAGAGAAGCGGGAGTGCGCAACTTAGAGCGGCTCATCTCCAAAATTTGCCGTAAAGCAGCGCGGGAAGTGGCGCAGAAAAATAATGAAGCCGTCATTTGCGTAAAACAGGCGGACGTAGTCCACTATTTAGGAGTTATGGAATACCATCGCGACGAAAATATTTTAAACGGTATTGGCACAGCAACGGGCCTGGCCTGGACCGAACATGGCGGCGAACTTTTAAACATTGAAGTGACCAGCATGGAAGGCAAAGGCAAAATTATTCTTACCGGCAAATTAGGCGACGTGATGCAGGAATCCGCGCAAGCCGCAATTTCTTATGTCCGTTCCAACGCCAAAAAACTGCGGCTCCCAGTCAGTTTTTTTAAAAATAAAGACATTCACATCCATGTTCCAGAAGGCGCGGTGCCCAAAGACGGACCCTCGGCTGGAGTTGCTATTTGCATGGCGTTGATCAGCCACTGCACTAACAAACCCATTAAAAAAGAGTTGGCTGTTACCGGTGAGATTACCCTGCGCGGAAACATCCTGCCCATTGGCGGGTTAAAAGAAAAATCCATGGCCGCGCACAGGGCCGGGGTCAAGACCGTGCTTTACCCGTTTGGAAATGAAAAAGATTTAAGCGAAATACCTGTGGAAATATCGCAAGGGTTGAAACTGATCCCGCTCAAAACAATGGATGAGGCGCTAAAAGCCGCGTTCAACGGCTATTATAAAGCCGGGTGAATCCAGGGCGGATTAAAAAAAAATAAAATAAGGAGCTTTTCCCATGAACGAGCAGATACTCTTAACCCCTGGCCCCACCCCCATACCTCCCGAATCCTTAGCCGAAGAAGCTAAACCCATTATCCACCACCGCACTAAAGAGTTCGGCGATATATTTCAGGAAGCTCAAGTCAACTTACAATATATTTTTCAAACCCAAGAAAAAGTGTTCACCCTGACTTCTTCCGGCACCGGCGGAATGGAATGCGCAGTCGTGAACCTGATCTCTCCGGGAATGAAGGTCATTGTAGCCTCTATTGGAGCGTTTGGCGAACGCTGGATAAAAATTCTCTCTGCCTTTGGCGCCAACGTTGTGCCCGTGCGCGCGGAGTGGGGTTACGCGGTCAAGCCCGCGGAGTTAAGCGAAGCGTTAGCTAAAAATCCAGACGCAAAAATTATTTTTTCTACCCTAACCGACACATCAACCGCAGTAGCTTGCGATATTAAAGCCTATGGCGAAATCACTGCCAAATCAAACGTTATTTTAGTGGTAGACGCCATCAGCGGTTTAGGCGGTCAAGAGGTGCACATGGACGACTGGGGCGTGGACGCGCTCGTTTCCGCATCGCAAAAAGGGCTCATGGCAGCGCCGGGACTAGGATTTATCAGTTTCAGTAAAAAGGCCTGGCCATTTGTGCTCGAAGCTAAAGCGCCCCGTTTTTATTGGGATATCCGCACCATTGAAAAAGCGTTCCATAATTCCGAAACTCCATTTACCCCTGCTATATCGCTTTTGCGCGCGACCAACGCAAGCATGCGCATTATAAAAAAGATGACCATGCCCGCAGTTTGGAAACAGGCCCGCGATTTGGCGAAGTATACCCGAGACTACGGAAAAAGTTTAGACTTGGAATTGTTTCCCAAAGACCCCTGCGACGTGTTGACCTCCTTCAACGTGCCGCAAGGAGTGGACGGCAAGAAAATTGTGCAGGACATTTTAGATAAATACAACATTTCCATTGCCGGCGGACAAGAAAAGTTGGCCGGAAAAGTGGTCCGCATTGCGCACATGGGTTTCATCCAGCGCAACGAAATTGAAAAAGGCATGAAAGCTTTGGGCGAGTTTTTAAAAGCGCAAAAAGTTGTTGCAGCCGCTTCCTAACTTTAGGACGAGGATAATTCTATGGTAAAAGTTATTGTCGCTGACGGCATTGACCCGGAAGGGTTGGGCACGCTAGTTTCTAACCGCGGGTTTGAAATCACCTACGTCAAAGAGTCCTCTGAGTTAGACAACGTGATCGCGGACGCGGACGCGCTTTTGGTTCG
>JAHFBY010000451.1 GCA_023249835.1 Elusimicrobiota bacterium
CGGGTCTTTCCACCGCTGTTTAACCGCTATCAGGGCGGCCAGTCCTTTGGCACGCACGTGGATAACGCTATCCGCCAAGTGCCGGGCACCCCACACCGCATTCGTACGGACGTTTCAGCCACGCTTTTTTTGACCGACCCGCGGGAGTACGAAGGGGGGGAGCTGGTTGTGGAAGACACTTACGGCGCGCATAGCGTTAAGCTCCCGGCCGGTCAAATGGTTCTTTATCCTGCGACCAGTCTGCACCGCGTTGGGCCCGTGACATTAGGCATTCGTACCAGTTCATTTTTTTGGATCCAAAGCATGGTACGCGAAGACTGCCAACGCTCCCTGCTCTTTGATTTGGATACCGCGATCCAGGGCGTGCACCGCGACTTGCCGGACGGCCAAGCCAGCGTGCAGTTGACCGGAGTCTACAACAACCTATTGCGCCAGTGGGCCGAAGTTTAATCATGACGTTGCGTAAAATATTGTTTTGGGGGCACCTGATCACAGGTTGTGTGGTGGGTTTGTTGATTGCCAACATGGCGATCAGCGGAATGGTCCTTGCTTTTGCGCCGCAAATTGTGGATTGGAGTGAAAGGGGTTCAAGTGAAATCCATGGACCGCTACTTGCTCGAGCGCCTTTGCCGGCGGAATCATTATTGGCCATCGCCGAAAAGGTCAAGCCCAATGTTTTCATTACAGGACTTACTTTTCGGTCTTCTCCGGTCGCATCTTGGTTTATAAATTTTAGTCAGGAAGAGAGGGGACTATATTTGGATCCGTATACGGGCGAAGTGTTGGGTTTTGGGTCTAAAGCTCGGACACTGTTGCTTAAAGTGGAAGACTGGCATCAGCGGTTTAGTCAAAAGAATTGGGGTGTGCGCGTAACCGGCGTTATATCGGCAGGGTTTTTGATGATGCTTTTGAGCGGTCTTTGCCTTTGGGTTCCGCGTGAGTTTTGTTCCGCAGCGTTTGCCGGCAGGCTCTATTTTCAAAAGGGGTTAAAGGGCAAGGCGCGCGATTGGAATTGGCACAATACGATTGGCTTTTGGTCCTCGCCATTTATCCTTATCACTGTGGTTACGGGGCTAGTGATGAGTTATCTTCCATCCCGGCAAAACAAGAAAGTTCCAGATCAGCGCGCGCCGGCAATGGCAATCTATCCCACTATCTATATAGCTTTAGCTAAAAGCAAGATGGCAGATTGGGAAGAAATTAATTTGCGTTTCCCTAAAAAGAACGGGGACCCGGTTACAGCTTTCATTAAGACAAATAAAAAACAATGGGGGCCGCCTAACCGGGCGCGGTTAAAGATAAACGCTTTCTCAGGAGAAGAAATTTCTTGGGAACCAGCGGGCGGGGGAAACATGAATCAACGTTGGCGCGCCTGGGTTACTCCTCTACATACCGGCCGCGCCTGGGGAGGATGGGGGCAGCTGATTATGTTCTTCTCAGCCGTAGGATCGCTAATTTTGGTCTATACCGGTTTACGAATGGCTTGGCGCCGGATCAATTATTTGCCGGACCAGTCCTCATAACTGCGGACCAAAATAGGCTGGAGCCCGTCCTTTTTTCTCTTTATATTTTTGTTCTTCATTGAAGACGCATAATTCTGATATATTTTCTTGCTCAAGTATGGACTGCTGGTAGAGGGAGCGGCTTCATTCTTAAGGGGTTTTGTCATTGGTGTTGCCTCCTAGTATGGGGATATATTGAAAAAGCTTGGACAAACATTTACGCAAGTCTTGTTTTTCTGTTTTTGTTAACGGCGTTAAAAAATCTTGTTCCGCTTTCATGACTCGCTTTTGAGAAAGCTGTAAAAGTTCCATGCCCGCGGCGGTTAAGTGGAGCAAGTAGTACCGTCGGTCTTGCGGGTGGTCTTTGCGAACCAACAGTTTCCTTTGCTCGAGTTCGTCGGTTAACAGCACCATGGTAGACCGGTCAATTTTTAGCATTTCGCCCACCGCTCGCTGCGAGGAGGGCCCCTCCTGATTAATGGTCGCCAAAATGCGATATTGTTTGGGGGCAATTTTTAAGGGCGCTAATGATTTTTCGGTCATTTCTCTGATCCTTTGAGCCGGCCGGTTCATTAAAAATTCGTATCGTCCCATGAGCCCGGTGGGCAGTTGTTTGTAAGTGGAGAGGATAAGTTTTTCAGCCATATTTCTTAGGAGCCTCAATTTTAATCAAGTTGTCTGATAATCAGTATAACTGATTATTGTTGGTTTGTCAAGTGACCCGGTGACG
>JAHFBY010000001.1:0-11760 GCA_023249835.1 Elusimicrobiota bacterium
TAATTCGCCGGTAAGGGCAGCTAAACCGGTTAGGTCCGCTGGTTCATACATTGATCCGGTACGAATTTGCGCGGTCATTTGGATAATGGGGAGTTCGTGGTCTTCGAGCAAATAAACCGTAACCCCGTTGGCCAGGATCCTTTGTTCAACATTGGGGGGCGAAAACTGTAATTGTGGAAATTTCAATTCCTGCGGCGGTTTAGTTAATCCGTTAGCGGCAAAACCTGGAATTAAAGCTAATATTAACCAAAACCTTCTCATGGATTTTTATCCTCTCTTTGCAGAGAAGCGGAGGTGAAGTTTTTCATTTGAAACACTTCTTTAGCTACGCGCTGAATTTTTTCCGGCGTTACCAGGTTTAACTCTTCAAGGTAGCGGACCATGTACTGCCAATCCCCTAAGATAGCTTCGTTATACGCCAACTGAGAGGCCATGCCGTTATTAGAGGCTAGGGCGCGGATATATTCTGCTGAAATTTGGTTTCTGATTTTTTGAATTTCATGTTCCGGAACCAGCTCGGTTTGTAAGCGGCGGAGCTCTTTCCAAATTGCGTTTTCCAAGTCTTGATTGGTGTAGGGTTGTTTAGGCGACCCCCCAAAAATGATCATGTTAGGATAGCGTTCGCCCGGGTTGCCGTTAGAGGCCCAGGTGGAGACCGCAATTTTCTTTTCCACCACGTTGCGGTAAAAGCGGGAGGTTCGCCCTCTTTCGAGGAGTTGAGCGATCAAGTCAATGATCGTGTTGTCTGGGTGCGGTGGATTGGGTTTGTGAAAGCCCATCATCAGGCTAGGTTGGGCGTCAAAGTATACTGTCGCGCGTCTGGGTCCTGATTGCTCGGGTTCAGGAGTCGCCCAAGATTCAGGCACAGTTTGAGATGAGGTGTTGGCAAAATATTTTTCTAATTTTTGCACTACTTCCTCCGCACGGACGTCGCCGACAATGGCCACGACCGCGTTATTGGGGGAGTAATGTTTGCGGAAAAAATCTTCCGCGTCCGGGCGCAGCAAGCGTTGGATATCTCCGGCCCAACCAATGGTAGGCACGCCATAAGGGTGAGCGGTGTAAGCTGCTGCCACGAAACTTTCCCAAAGTTTTCCTTCGGCAGAGTTTTCATAGCGCATGCGCCGCTCTTCCATGACCACGTCCCTTTCCTTATAAAATTCGCGCAACACAGGGTTAGCCATTCGGTCTGACTCTAAAATCGGCCAAAGTTCCCATTTATTGGCGGGCAAGTTTACCACAAAACCGGTAAAATCCTGAGAAGTGAAAGCGTTGAGCCCTTCTGCCCCTTCTTTTTGATAAATTTCATCGAACTCTGAAGGCACGATTAGTTCTTGTTGTTTAGATTCAACGAGGGCAATTTTTTTTTGCAGCGATTGGAGCGCATCTTTATTGGCTTGCGCGCCTTTGTCTTGTTCAGCTTGCAAAGCAAACATGAGTTTATCGATTTCTTCCATTAACGGTTTTTCGCCGGCGTAATCTTTGGTTCCCACAACTTTTGAGCCTTTAAACATCATATGTTCATTTCATAGGAAACCAAAGGCGCCAGTTTGCGTTCTAAGATCAAAACCCTTAATCCATTTTTTAAAGTATGTTTGACCACTCTTTGCGGCAATTTTTTAATTGGATCAATATCTTGGCCCCACAGTTTAGGCAAGAAAATACAAAATAGAGATAAGAGGAGACCGCAGTGTTTATAACGCATGATTGGCATTATAACTTCTGGACAGGCAATTATCAACACAATTTGTATAATTTGCCAATGCGCGAATCAATTGCAAAAGCGGTTTTTCCCCTATTCCTTTTAATCGCCATTGGTTCCACTATTGGACTAGTTTATAAAGTAGAGCCTTTTTACACCCACTATTTCCTTTTCATTTGGTGGTCGTTTTTAATGATTTTGGATAGCAGTCTTTACTTGGCGGGCGGGGAATCGCTTTTTATTGGTAGTCCGTTAGACTCCTTTTTATTTTTAGCGCCGGTATCTGCTTTCATTTGGTTCATTTTTGAGTGTTTAAATTTTCGCTTGCAAAACTGGGCTTATGTTCAGCTCACTCCACATCTGTGGGTTCGTTGGCCCGGCTATTTTTTAGCATTCAGCACTGTTTGTCCCGGCCTTTTCTTAACGGCCAACGGCTTAGACCGTTTGGGTGTTTTTCGAAAAAATGAATTCTCTCGTTTTTTTGCAGGGAAGATTTCTTTAGCGGCAGAAAAGTATATTATGAGTTTGGGCGGCGCAATGCTTTTGCTTTCCCTGGTTTACCCGAAATATTGTTTCCCGTTAATTTGGGGCGGTTTTATCTTTGCGTTGGATCCGCTTAACGCGCGCATGCGCCGCCATTCGCTGCTGGAAGAATGTATTCAGGGCAATTGGAACCGGACCCTGCAGTTGTTCTTAGCCGGACTCCTCTGCGGCGGTTTATGGGAGCTGTGGAATTTTTGGGCAGGCGCAAAGTGGGTTTACACGGTTCCGTTGCCCGCAGCGCTCTGGAAACATTTGAAAATTTTTGAAATGCCGGTTTTGGGATTTTTAGGGTTCCCGCCCTTTGCTTTGGAATGTTTCGTAATGGTGGAGTTTGTCCGGGGGATAAAAGATGGGTTGTCGGATAGACAGTGGCGAACCCTAGCAGGGGCAGGGTTTGTTTTAATGCTCCTGGCCTGCAAGTTGTTAGACCAATGGACAGTAGCTAGTTTTCGATAAACAAATATTTTAGTATAATCAACTTTGGTTCTTTTGCCCAGATGCACATTTTCGTATTCCTTTTTTTAAAGGAATAGTACTTCTGGGCAATTCTTAGTATAATTTTTAGTGTTGCCCAGATGGCGGAACTGGCAGACGCGTGAGACTCAAAATCTCATGCCCCTTGCGGGCGTGTGGGTTCAATTCCCTCTCTGGGCACAAATTTTCTAATTTTTCTTAGGTTTGGGCGCGATTAAAAACAGCGTGAGCATGCGTTGCGGGCGCAAGTTTTTAATCGAGAGCAAAGCGCTCGAACAGTAAATCAAAAACGCTAAACAGGCCGCTTTGCCAACCCCATAGTATTTCCGGTAGTAAGCGTAGATGTCTTCTTCATAGATTTTGGCGATTTTATCAACCCCAGAACGCTCTACGCTTTGTCTTTCATGGTGGTACACGCTGGCGCTGGACACATAGGCAGTTTTCCAACCTTTAGCTAAAAACCTGCGGCAGAGATCGTTTTCGGAAAAATAGAGTTTAAAGTTCTCATCGAAATAACCCGCTTGTTCCAACGCCTCTTTGCGGAAAAGGATCAGGTGCGCGTAAACCAGCTCCACTTCGCGCGAGCTCATGCGGTCCCAATCGTTATAACGAAAATCCTCAAAAAGTTGATATTTTTTTTGGCGAAAGATTTTACCTAAGAAGGTGAAGGTTAAAAAAGCTAAGGTCAGAGAGTAGTCTTTGGAGCAAGCGCGCACCATTGTGTTGTCGGGCAAAAATGTTTTGCAGGAAACCATTCCCGTATCGGTGTGCAACTGTAAATAATCGATCATGGTTTCCAGTGACCCCTTTTGCGGAAACACGTCCGGGGCTAAGATGCAAACCCACTGCCCTTGGGCTTGGCGCATACCATCGTTAAAACCGCCGGTGAGCCAGCGGTTGGTTGTATTGGCAATGAGTTTGAATTTTGGATAATTCGCCCGCACTATTGGAAGGCTATCATCAGGAGAGTTGTTGTCAACTATGATTATCTCATGCGCGATTTGTATGTTTAAACCAATGATGTTATCCAAGCAGCGCTTGAGGAAATCAGCGGTGTTGTAATTGCAAATGACAATTGATAGTTCAATGAGTTGTGTTGAGGAAGTCATCTTTTATTTCCAAAACGTATTCTTTAAGGGCGATTCTCCAATCGCGCATGAGGTCTAATCCCGCCTCTTGCAGCCGTCCGTTAATGGCCGTAAGGTTTTTGGGGCGGGGCGCAGATTCTTTAAAGTCTTGCGATTGGATAGGGATCACGCGCACGTCGGTGATATCAGCAAACTCTAAAATTGCTTGCGCGTAATCATAGTAGCTGGCTTGGCCGTGTCCCACCATGTTATAGATTCCGCGCCCCTGCCGTTTAATTAAGGCCAAAAGGTTAGCAACGGTATCTTTGACGGAACTGGGCTGAATCACTCTGTCCCGGATCATTTTAATTTCTTTTTTGCCTTCTTTGACCAGGCCCAACACTTTAGCGACAAACTTTTTATCTTCTTTACCGCCTCCGTAGAGAGCGCCAAAGCGCGGAATAATGAAGTCCAAATGGGTCATATTTTGGACAACGATTTCGCCTTCAAATTTACTTTGGGCATAAACGCCGATCACTTTTTTGGGGTCAATGGCGTCAACGCGTTCATCATAGGGTTGTTCTTTGTCTCCCGGGTAAAGGTAAGACGTGGAAGGATAAACAAGTAAAGCGTTGATTTCGGTCGCTGCTTGAGCGATATGACGGGTCCCTTGGACATTAATGGTTTGGCATTCGGCAATATTGCGTTCGCACCAATCCACGTTGGTTTTCGCGGCTAAATGGATCACGACGTCTGGTTTTTGAGCGTTTAACAAGGCTTTGATTTGGCCCGCGTCCTTAACGTTCAGCACGTTAGAGTGGAGCCCGATGAACTGAAAATCAGGGTCGGTAACCTTTAAAATTTCGGTCCCCACCATGCCGCCGGCTCCGGTCACTAAAACTTTCATTGTCTCTTCACCATAAAAATTATACAAATCCTATAATTTACGGCCGAATAGTTCAAACTCTTCTTAGTCACCCTTGTAAACGCAACAATTCTTTGGCTTCTAAGGCCGGGCCAAAATTAGGGGCTATTTCCAGGTGTCGCTCCACAGCTTTTTTTGCCGCAGGGTAATTTTGCATCGTAAAGTAATAGTGCCAGCGGGCGTATAAGGCTTGCGTTAAAAAAAGTTTTTTGAAATCTTTATCCGAGAAGGCTGCTTTAACCGGTTTTTTTGGGGGGTGCGCGGCATGGGAGTACAATAACATTCCGTTAAATAGTAATACCCATCCAACTATGGCGTAGAGTCCAGCCCGATTTGCTTTATGACGTAAAGCTGCCTTTGTCAACGCGGTTAAGCCAATGGCAAAGGCTAAAGCAGCCAATAGCAGAGCGGCCGGTTCATTAGCGAGAAAGCGGTTATGGAAAAATTGTTTAAATGCGATCAGTGTAGCGGCCAATCCGCTTTTCTGCCACTGGCACAGAGTTTCTAGGGAATAAACAAACATATCTAAGTTGATCCAGCGTATCATAGCTTCTATGCTTAAGGTCATTGTCCAGAGGGTTCCCAGAAATGCCAGGACATGGACTGGCCAATAGATTAGACGCGGTTTATTTTTCAGTTCATCGAGCGCTAACCCTAATCCCAAAGCTGTTGGGAAATAGAGGTTGGTTAATAGCCTTTGTCCAAAAGAGTGTCCGCTCCACCAGCTAATGGCACAGGAGTTTTGCAGTACTTGTATCAGCATGAGCAGAAAAATGGTTTTCGCTGTTTCCGAATGATTTTTAACCCACAAGAGGCTGGCGGAGGCTAGTAAGATTACAGGCGTCCAGGTGGCTAAACCGTGGTAAGGGGAAAATAAGAGGTCCGTGATAGCAAATCCGCTGATCCAGAGGTTAAACATTTGGGGCGGGACAAAGGAATTGTAAAGCAGTTTCCAGATAATGAGTTGGGGCGAGAATCCGATTAAAACACCTGTTGTGGCGAATAGAACCGACCGCATTAAATCCCGCATTGAAGTTTTATCATTTGTTTTGTTCCGGACCCAATCAAACAATAGCGCAGCGCCAAACAAAATATTTTCGGTGCGCACGCCGGCAGCTAACCCCAAAAGAAAGCCTAACGTTCCGTTTGTTGCGGCGTTTGTGTTTGGCCGCTGCCTTTGGCGCAGCCAAAAAAATAAAAAGAGGCTGACCGAAAAAGCGGAGAGCGGTGGCGCGGTGTTAGGCAGGGAAAAACAATAAAAGAATAAAGGGCTGCCGATCAAGGCTAGGGTTGCTGCAAGCAGCGCATGTTTAGCGCCCACTTTAAGTTCTTTGAGCGCGCAAAAGGCAAAAAGGCAGGAGCTTAATCCGTAGAGCGTAGCGCCGGCGTTAGTGAATATCAGTAGCCACTGGTTGGAGCTAAACTCAGTCCATTGCAATCCAATTGGTTTAAGGATCAGGCCCAACAAAAAAAATGGCGAAAGAAACAGGGCATAACCTATTGGCCAAATATTTGTCACGTATCCGTTGGTTGTATAGCCCAAAGGCATATTAAACTTCATCTCTTGGTATTGATTGGTAAAGTCCAAGTCGTGGTCCACCCAGATAGAGGGAAGGTAAGAGAAGTAGCCTACTCCGTCCGGGTTCAAATAAATTGGTCCCACGCCATGACGAACCCACATGAACGCGATTAAAACAAAGAATGCGCATAGAAAAGAAAATCGGAAGGATTTAATTGATATTTTCAAGTAGGATCTTTAAAATTTTTGGCGGGGAGCACTCATTGCCCATTAGTTCTAATTTTTTGAGGAAGGAGTACAATCCCCGCTAAAATTTTGGGCGGGGAGGGAATTGAACCCTCACCCAGGTTGCCCCAGTCAGGATTTTAAGTCCTGTGCGTCTGCCAGTTCCGCCACCCGCCCAAAAACAGCTTAAAAAATATGCTTAGAATTTTTGGGTTGTGCCCACTTTTAAATATCAACTAAACTGTCATTATTTTAGCATTACTTTTAATCATTGTCATTATATTTTAGGTGTTTAAACTATTTGACATTTTGGGCTGTCAATTCCATGAGTGGTTTGAAATTTCCCCGGTCGGCTTCGCGGACGGCTTTTAAATACTGAGACCGTGTTTCGCCCGGAGCGGAAAGGCTTGTCTCGGACCAGACTGGCCGGGGGTGATTATACGAGTAGAGATAAATGTCCGAGATCATGCGGGCATGGCGGCCGTTGCCATTTCTGAATGGGTGAATCCATGTCAAACGATGGTGAATCCGAATAGCGCACTCAAGGACCGGCATATTCGCTTTTTCAGCGTTCCAAAAGTTCGCATCCTGGCACAGCCTGGCGATTTCTTCCCGAACTAAATGAGCACGGACCCCAATATTGAGTTCAGAGGTTCTATAAGTTCCGGCCCAGCGCCAAACACTTTTGAACATGTCCCGATGAACTTTGCGGAGATATTCCTCGGTCAGCCAGTTTTTCTTTGAATTTTTTCTCCGTTTCAAGTGAATGTTGACCGCTTTTAGAATGTTTTCCGCTTCAGAGGCGCAAAGGTCCTGATAGGTCAATAGCCCGTCTGGAATGAGATCAGAAGTATCCTCAATGGGGGTGGCGCCTTCAGGTACTTGAAATTTCAATTTCAGTCCTCCCAAATTTTAGAGGTTGGGTTTCGTAGCAGCTTGGATTCCTCTTCGTGCCGCATATCTTCCAAGAGCTCGGATTGGGGCAACTGATCTTCCAAGCGCATGGTCCCGGCCACGCTATCTACCTTTTTCTTAGCGATTTGGCTGATCCTTTCATGAATGATGGCATCCAAATCCTGGACAGGTTTGGGAACCAGGAGCAGATTGCAATGCAAGGCTGCGAGAATTTTTTGTAGGGTATCCAGGCGTGGATGCATTTTGCCTTTTTCGATTTTGGCAATATGGGACTGTGAGACACCAGCTCTTCTGGCTAGTTGAGCTTGAGACATGAAAAGCTTCTCCCTTACCATATGGATCAATCCAGAATGGGAGAGGTTTTCCAGCCCTTCCGGGGCCTTTCCTGCATACCTGGTGATCCGCTTTAGGGTAATTTCAGTGGTTAGTCGTAGTAGTTTCATAACCTTTCCATATGGCAAGTTCTTCGACGATTTTGTTTTAATTATAATATATAATTGTATATTTGTAAAGTTATTTTTATATATTTTTATATATTATTAAATAATATAACTATATACTTAAATATATTTTTATTTTAACGCAATTTTAACATGAGGATTCTATAAAATACGCAAGTATCCATGCAATCAAAGTATTCAGGGCATTAGCGTATAGACAAAAAATTAAATTCCTGTTACCTTTGACTTAAACACAATAGCAACAGAAGGGGTCATTTCATGTATGGGATTGTACTTGTTCTTTATGTGCTGAGTTTAAGCCGGATTGTTTTTCCAATCAGTTTGTCTGCGGAACCGTCAATTCGGTTTTCTAATATGGAATCTCCAAATAGTTCCCAGCCTTCCCAGTCCGGTGGCAAAAAAAGCCAGACCATGAGACTGTCGAATGATAGTAGCCAAGGACAGGTTCGGTCATCTTCCGGCCAAACTGCAAAGGCAAATCAGAATGCGACTGCTAATACAGGTGGAGAGGGGGTTATTCATTATGGTGAGAAACTGCGCGTAGATAATGCGCAATATTGGCGCAAACAAGCTTTAGAAGGAGGCGCTACGCCGCGATTTACCGGTGATAAAGCATATACTGCTGAACCTCTATATAATCTGGCTCTGTGCTATTGGGGAGGGGATGGCGTACCCCAAAACTCCAAAGAAGCTGTAGAATTGTTTAAAAAATCCGCTGAGATGGGGAATTTGCATTCCATCGGCAAATTAGCGCTTGCCTATCATGACGGTCGCGGTGTTCCTAAAAATATTCAAGAAGAATATATGTGGCAATATGTCCGTTCGTTTATTGATGCTAATCCCTATACTGAGCTTTATAACGGAGGAGATGGGTATTCAATGAAACAGTATGAATCGGAAGATCAGACCCCCGCCGCTCAAGTAAGGAACTTAGAGCCGCAGTTAACCCCGTTACAAGTTTCGAACGCGCAAGCGCGCGCAAAACAATTCATGGAGTGTATAAAACAAAATAAATAACGCCCCGCCTTCAAACTTATTGGATGCGCAGCTAAATCCCGTCTATAGTTCTTCTTTCAGAGTTCCGAAACGTCCGGCGTTAAAATCATCGACTGCCTGATTGATTTCATCCACAGAGTTCATCACGAAGGGGCCGTAATGGACTAGAGGTTCTTCGATGGGCTCGCCGCTTAAAAATAAGATGGTGGAATCCTTGGAGGCTTTCAAAAGGACGCTTTCACCATTGTTTTTAAATAAAACGCAGTCTCTTTCCTTAACGGCAATATTCTCGTTTACTGCTACTTGCCCTTGGAGAACCAGAAGAGCCGTGTTATAGGACTTGGGAGAGTGCAAAGCGGCTTCTCCCCCATCTTTTAAGCGGATATCCAGCATGTGCACGGGGGAGAAACTTGAAGCCGGGCCGGTGCAGTTTTCATAAGATCCTGAAATCACGCGGATAACCCCGTTTTTCCCGGGAAGCGTAACTTCCGGGATGGCTTGCTTTGTCAAAGCTTGGTATTTGGGCGGCGTCAGCTTATACTTTTTGGGCAGGTTTACCCAAATCTGCATCATATGCATGACTCCGCCCGCGCGGGCAAACGCTTTTTCATGGTATTCATTATGGAGGATACCGCCACCAGCCGTCATCCATTGGACATCGCCCGGATAAATGATCCCGCTGTTTCCGGCGCTGTCGTGATGGGCCACCGCGCCTTCGTAAGCGATGGTGACCGTTTCAAAGCCCCGGTGAGGGTGGGGCCCTACGCCCCGCCGTTCATTTGTTGTCGCCGGATATTTAAATGGCGGATGATAATCCAGCAGAAAAAAAGGACTCATCCTCTTATTGAAGTCGATCGCAGAGGGAAAATAGTTGCTGACTTTAAAGCCGTCGCCAACCATGTGAAACGGAGCTCCTTTAAAGATGGACTCTATGCTTTTCATTTTCATTTCTCTCTCCCGCCTCAAAGGATGAAATGATCTTTTCCACGGGTTCAATTGTAACTCCAATAGCTTTTAACTCGCGAATGCCTTGGTCATAAAGACCGGAAATAGCATCGCTCCTCAATGCAATATGGAAGTCTCATTATAATTTGCAATTATGGCCTATTTATCTCCCATATATTATTTTCTTTTTTCACCGCAATTTAACTATTCAATTTTATAAAATTATGTTGATTTTTGAAATAGTTTATCTAGATTCAAGTCGGAAGGTTATTGATTTGTCGAGTGGCTGATCCCAATCTTCTTGGATGCAGTTGCCGTGGCCATTATCACGCCGGATAAGCGGTGAATTGAATTTCATAAAGTCACTCCAATCTCTATAAATAGAGCGAAACAATGGTCATTAGAATGAAAACGGTTAAATGAAAAATGAACAATTTTATTCAGCATATTTTAAAAAGAATTAGATAGTAACGAGGAAAACTACTTTGCAAAAAACAGCAAGTTCACCAACAAAGCAAGTGCCTTCAGGGATGGGTTACAGAGGAGGGGAACAATCTGTTAGAGAAGAAAAATGAGTGAAGTGTAGTCATTTGATAAGTCTATGGTGCCGTCCCATCCAGTAGGGCAGAAGAAAAACAATGCCATCTCCTTCAATTTCTCCATTTCCTCCCGTATCCAGTTTGTAAGGGTTCCCATTCCAAAAAGAACGTCAACATCGCAGCCATTGCCAAACCAGATAACCGCTCCCAATTTCACATACTCCCGCAAGAATAAAATAGAGAAACGATTTTGCAGCTTCCATTGCCGCCTTGAAATTTTTTAAGGTATCATATATAATACCTTTATATGGTTGTTCCTAAAATTGTCATGGACACTAATGTGTTAATATCTGCTTTACGATCGAGGTTGGGCGGCTCATATCAATTACTAAAAATGGTTGGGCAAAATAAATTTGATATTTTTATCTCCGTCCCTTTGATTTTAGAATATGAAGCGGTCTCTAAGCGTTTGATTGGGCAAATTGAGCTTTCGTCAACCGATATAAACAATGTTTTGGATTATATCTGCAAAGTTGCGAAACATAACCGTATTTATTATCTTTGGAGGCCTTTTCTACCTGACGCTAAAGATGACATGGTGCTCGAGCTCGCGGTGAGCGCGGCATGCGATTTCATCATCACACATAATTTAAAAGATTTTAAAAATGTCCATCAATTTGGACTAGACGCCCTGACCCCTCAGCAGTTTCTTAAAAGGATAGGAGGATAATAAAATGAGTGCATTTAGCGTAAGGTTGCCGGATTCTTTACACAAGGCCGTTCGGAGCATTGCTCAAACAGAACACAGCACCATGAACCAAGTCATTATGCTGGCGGTTGCGGAAAAAGTCTCAGCGCTAATGACAGAAGACTATCTAAAACAAAGAGCGAAGCGCGGAAACCGCAAGAAATTTCTTAATGCCTTAGAAAAAGTAAGCTAAAGGTTAGAGTCATTTTGGTAAAAAAGCGCGGCTTATATCGCGGCGCAAAAATGTCCGTGAGTGTTGCTGTCGCTTGGAGGCGCAGCGCAGGAAGGAAGCAGAAATGAGGAAATCCGCTCCCAGCTTGCCGGTATCCTAAGCTTAGGATCTTTTAACCGGAAATCGGTTTTAAACACCTATATCGCGCAAATGAGCTTAGAAGGCGCGCCGCAAGACTTTATAACCGCCATCAGCTATTTGCTTGATGAATCTATAGCCAAAAAGTTCCTGGCTATGATTTAAGATAACTTACAAATATCCCAATTCTAGTTTAACCCATCGCCTTAACATTGAGCAGAGAATTAACAATTCCTGCCTGCCTTTACATGGAGTTCTCGGTCCTCGCAGGGGGCGCGTGCTTTAGCAAAGAGGGGGCTAGGGGGAGTTCTGAGGTTACTGAATATCCTGGGTTTGTTAATTGTTCTTTCTAACTCACTTTTGCAACAGTCCCTAAATGTGATACATTGAT
>JAHFBY010000001.1:11770-25104 GCA_023249835.1 Elusimicrobiota bacterium
CTTGCGCGCATCTTTCCTTGCCCACCCCCGCAGCTTTCATCGTGAAAATATCAGGGTGACGCCTGATATACAGAACCCTCGTGGATTGTTAACGTATTAAGATCATGGGAGAGTAAGAGCAATATGCAAACATTTTCGTTACGCTGGCAAACTTGGCTGGCCCGCCAAACACGTCCGAGCGCGCGCGAGAGCGAGCCGCCCTTGCGCGCCGAGCTGTTCAGCGTGGAACAGCTTGCGCGCCATGCGCGGGCGCTGGCCACTCATCACCAGGTCGTAATCAGGCAAAGCCCTAACCGCCTGTTGGACCGGTTGGGACAAAACGAGGAGATTTTGCGGGCCTTTAATCATGCCACCATAGCCGTCAATCCCGGACAGCGCATCACTCCCGCCGCGGAATGGTTTCTGGACAATTTCTATCTGGTCGAAGAGCAAATTCAATTGGCCCGGCGGCATTTGCCCCGGCGCTATAGTCGGGAGTTGCCGCGGCTTTTAAACAGTCCGTCTATCGGGCTGCCGCGCGTTTACGATATCGTGCTGGAATTGATTTCGCACGTGGACGCGCAGATTGACGCGGAATCGATTTGCTCTTTTATTGCTGCGTACCAGACCGTGAGCGCGTTGAAGTTGGGGGAGTTGTGGGCCATTCCGATTATGGTTCGTTTGGGGTTGATTGAAAATTTGCAGCGCATTGTCACGCGGCTGAACGTGGCGCGCGAGGATTGTGATTTGGCGGATTTGTGGGTGGACCGTTTGCAGGCGATGACAGAGAAAAACCCATCGCACCTGGTGATCGTGGTGGCGGAGATGGCGGAGTCGGATCTGCCGTTGTCCAGCGCGTTCGTGGCGAAATTTTGCCAGCGCTTGTCGCGGGAAAGCCCGGTGCTGCACTTGGCGCGCAGTTGGTTGGAGCAGCGCCTTGTTGAGCAAGGTTTGTCCATTGAACACTTGGTTCATTTGGAAAGCCAAAACCAGGCGGCGGACCAGGTTTCCGTTAGCCACAGCATCGCCAGCATTCGTTTTTTGAGCGCCATGGACTGGAAAGAGTTCGTGGAGAGCATGAGCCTGGTGGAGCAGACTTTGCGTTCCGATTCAGCCGGCGTTTATAAGGAGATGGATTTCTCCACACGCGACAGTTATCGCCATGCTGTGGAGTTCATGTCCCGGCACAGCCGGCTTTCTGAAGAGGAGGTCGCGTTGCGCGCCGTTCAGATGGCGGCGGAGAGCGCGCTGCAAAAGGGGCGCGAAGACCGCACCGCGCATGTGGGCTATTATCTGATCGACAAAGGACGCTCTTTGCTGGGCTGCGTAGTCCATGTGCGCTGGCCTTGGCGAACTTTTTTTGAACGCGCCATCCACCGTTTTCCATTGGCGTTTTACGCGGGCGGTATCGTTACGATTACTTTGCTCGCCGCGTTCACGTTTATGTGGCAGGCCGGGATGCTCGGCGTGCAGGGGTGGGAGCTGATTTTTTTTACTTGCATCTTCTTGCTTTGCGCTAGCCAACTGGCAGTAGGGTTGATGAACTGGCTCTCCATGTTGTTGGTCAAACCGCGCCTGCTCCCGCGCATGGATTTTTCTGCCAGCATCATTCCAGGTTGCCGCACGATGGTGGTAGTGCCCACGATGCTGGCAAGTTTAGATGGCGTGGATCGGTTGATCGAAACCTTAGAGATACATCATCTGTCTAACCGCGATCGCCATTTGCATTTTGCTTTGCTGACGGATTTTAGCGACGCGCCGCAAGAGGTTTTGCCCGGCGATCCGGCGCTGCTGCAGCGCGCGCGCGCCGGAGTGGAGCGGCTGAACCGCAAATATTTATCCGATGGGCCGGCCCTGTTTTTTCTGTTTCACCGGCCGCGCCGCTGGAACGCTGCGGAAGGGTTGTGGATGGGTTATGAACGCAAGCGCGGAAAGCTGGTAGAGTTTAACGCGCTCTTGCGCGGCGGTTCGCGCGAATGTTTTTCCGATATCGTTGGCGTGGCCGTGATTTTGCCTTTGATTAAGTATGTGATTACGCTGGACACCGATACGCAGTTGCCGCGCGACGCGGCCCGGCAGCTCGTGGGCACCATGGCCCATCCGTTGAATCGCCCGGAGTTTGACGCGAAGCGCGGGATTGTAAAGGAAGGCTACGGCATTTTGCAGCCGCGCATTGGCGTAAGTTTGCCCAGTGCCAGGCGCTCGTGGTTCGTGCGGCTTTTTGCCGGCGACGCGGGCATTGACCCATACACGCGGGAAGTGTCCGACGTCTATCAGGACCTTTTCCGCGAAGGCTCGTTTATCGGTAAAGGCATTTACGATGTAGACGCTTTTCAGCGCGCCTTGAATGGGCGCTTTCCGGAAAATGTGGTGCTGAGCCACGATTTGCTGGAAGCCTGCCACGCCCGTTCCGCGCTCGTCAGCGACGTGGAATTTTACGAGGAGTATCCCTCCCGCTACAACGTGGACATTGACCGGCGTCGCCGCTGGATTCGCGGCGATTGGCAGATCACGCAATGGCTTTTGCCGCGCGTGCCCGGCTCGGACGCGCGCCGCATTGCCAATCCGCTTTCTAGGCTGTCTCAATGGAAGATTTTCGATAACCTCAGGCGCAGCCTAGTGCCGGTGGCCCTGATGTTTTTTATGTTGGGCGGGTGGCTGCTCTTTCCCACGTTGGGCGCATTGGGATCGATCCTGATCCTTTTGATCTTGATGATTCCGGGGCTTTTGTCAACGCTGGTGAACCTGTTCTGCAAGCTGGAGGATTTACCATGGAGGATGCATCTGCGGGAAATGGCAGGATCCTACATCCGTCAGCTCGGCCAAGTCTTTCTCACCCTGGCGTTTCTTCCTTACGATGCTTTCATTAGTTTGGACGCCATAGGCCGGACGCTGCTGCGCGTGCTGGTGACGCACAAGCGGCTTTTGGAATGGCAAACCTCCAGCGATTCCGAGCGCGCCGCACACTCGAATTTAAGCGGTTTTTACGGTACGATGTGGATTGAGCCGGCGGTTGCGCTGGCTGCCGCGCTGTTTTTGTTCTTCGCGCATTCATCTCAACTGTTCTTGGCTTTGCCGGTGTTGGCCCTTTGGCTCGCGGCGCCGGGCATTGCCTGGTGGATCAGCCGTCCGCTGGAATCTCCAGCGTTGGGTTTAACCGAAGAGCAAGTGGCGTTCCTTCGGCTTACCGCTCGCAAGACCTGGCATTTTTTCGAGAATTTCGTCACCGCGCAAGAGAACTGGCTACCGCCAGACAATTTTCAGGAAGTTCCCGCGTCCATGGTGGCGTCGCGCATTTCGCCCACGAATATGGGTTTGTCGCTTTTGGCAAATCTGGCGGCCCGGGATTTTGGCTATCTTTCGTCCGGTGGTTTGGTGCAGCGCACGCAAGACGCGTTCACGTCGATGCAGCGGCTTGAACGCTATCGCGGCCATTTTTACAATTGGTATGAGACGCGCACGCTGCGTCCCCTCCTTCCGTTGTATGTATCGAGCGTGGACAGCGGCAATTTGGCGGGCCATTTGTTCACTTTAAGCGCCGGGCTGCGCGAACAGGCCGACGAAAAAATATTCACGCCGCAGATTTTTTCCGGGCTGCGCGACGCGGTGAGGGTGTTTAAAAATTTGGCCGTAGGAAATGAAGCGTTAGAAAAGTTGGACGCGGAGTTGGAGCAAGCGCCTTCCGGTTTAAGCGCGGCCTTTATTTTTTTGGAAAGGGTGAACGACCAGGCCGCCGCAATCGCGGCAGAGCCGCTGCACAGAGAGGGAGCGCTCAATGTTTGGGCCCAGATTTTAAAACACGACTGCGAGGCCCATTTGGAGGAAATGCTTTTTCTGGCGCCGTGGCTGCGGAACCCGCACGGGTTTTCGCACACTTCCGCGGAGTTTACTGAAAAATTGTTACAGTTGGACCGGGCGCCCACTTTAAGAGAAGCGGCGAAGTTCAAGCAGTCCATCTGCCCGTTGGTGGAGGCGGCTTTGCAAAACCTTCCGGCGGAACCTTCGCCATTGCGCGAAGAAAAGCAAAAAGAGTTAATTACATTTGGGCGGGCTTTGCGCGAGGCCGGCGCGCACGCCCGGCAGCGTTTACGCGCGTTGGAAAGTTTGGCCAAACAAAGCGACGTGCTGGCCGCAATGGATTTTACTTTTTTGTTCGACCCGGCGCTGGATCTGTTTTCCACCGGATTTAACGTGGCGGAACACCGGCGCGATTTGGGATGTTACGACTTATTGGCCTCGGAGGCTCGCTTGTGCAGCTATGTGGCCGTGGCGTTGGGGCAGGTTCCGCAGGACCATTGGTTTTCCATGGGGCGCTTGCTCGTGGCTGCGCAAGGCGCGCCCATCCTGATTTCGTGGAGCGGATCGATGTTCGAATACCTCATGCCGCTGTTGGTAATGCCCAGCTACGAGAACACGCTGCTCAACTACACGTGCAAAGCCGCGGTGCAACAGCAAATTGAATATGGCGAATTGCGCGGCGTGCCGTGGGGCATTTCTGAGTCGGGGTACAACCGTACCGACGTGCATCTGAACTACCAGTATCGAGCTTTTGGCGTGCCGGGTTTGGGTTTGAAGCGCGGGTTGGCCGAGGATCTGGTGATCGCTCCTTACGCCAGTGCTATGGCCTTGATGGTGGCGCCGGTGGAAGCGTGCGAAAATTTGCAGCGGCTGGCGCTGGAAGGCTGTGCCGGAGCTTACGGTTTTTACGAAGCGGTGGACTATACTCCTACGCGTTTGCCTCCGGGCGAATCGAGCGCCATTGTGCGCTCCTTCATGGCGCATCATCAAGGGATGAGCTTGCTGGCGTTGGACAACCTTTTGCATGGCAACCCCATGCTGCGACGCTTTATGGCCTGCCCGATGCTGAAAGCCGCGGACTTGCTGCTGCAGGAGCGCGTGCCCAAGACCGCGCCCAGCGTGTTGGTGGAAGATTTGAAAACTGACGAAACGCATACGTTCACTGGAGACGGCGAAGCCGTGATGCGCGTTTTTACCAATCCCACGCCGCCGTCGCCGGAGGTGCATTTATTGTCGAACGGGCGCTACCACGTAGCCATCAGCAGCGCGGGCGGCGGCTACAGTCGCTGGCGCGATTTAGCTGTGACGCGCTGGCGCGAAGATGCCACGCGCGACTGTTGGGGGACATTTGTTTACTTGCGCGATGTGGTCACGGGCGAGTTTTGGTCCACGGCCTATCAGCCCGTTTTGCGCGCGACGGAAGGCTATGAAGCGATCTTCACGCAGGCGCGGGCCGAGTTCCGGCAACGTCAGTCCGGTTTAGAAATCCACACGGAAATCAGCGTATCGCCGGAAGACGACGTGGAGTTGCGGCGCATTACGATTACGAACCGTTCCTTCGGGCCGCGCGTGATGGAACTGACCAGTTATGCGGAGGTGGTGCTGGCGCCTGCGGGTGTGGACGCGCTGCATCCCGCCTTCAGCAACCTCTTCGTGCAAACCGAATTTGACCTGAAATCATCCTCCATTCTCTGCACTCGCCGGGCCCGTTCCCAGGACGAAAAGCCGCCGTGGCTGCTGCACTTGATGGTGGCTCACGGTGGCCAACCCGGAGTTGTGTCTTGCGAAACCGACCGCAGCCGGTTCATTGGCCGCGGCGGAACTTTGGTCCACCCGGCCGCGATGCAGAGCCATGCGCCCTTATCCGACACCATGGGTTCCGTGCTGGATCCGATCATCGCGTTGCGACGCACGGTCACGCTGGCACCTAACGAAACCGTCATTATCGATCTGGTGGTCGGCGTCAGTGAAACCCGGGAGTTCGCGCTAGCTTTGGTGGAAAAATATCAGAGCTTGCGCATGGCGGACCGCGCTTTTGATTTGGCCTGGACGCACAGCCAGGTGACGCTGCACCAACTGAACGCCACGGAAGCGGAAGCTCAGCTCTATGGCCGCTTGGCTGGCGCATTGATTTATGCGGACCCGGCCCGCCGCGCCAACCCAGGCGTGCTGCGCAACAACCGGCGCGGCCAAAACGGTCTTTGGAGTTACGGTATTTCCGGCGACGCGCCGCTTGTGCTGCTGCGCATTAGCGACGCAGGCAAGATTGAGATCGTGCGGCAGTTGATTCGGGCGCATTCCTATTGGCGCATGAAGGGGCTAACCGTGGAGCTGGTGATTGTGAACGAGGACGTTTCCGTCTATCGGCAATTGCTGCACGAGCAGATCACCGGCCTGATCGCTTCGGGCATTGAAGCGCAAATGCTGGACAAGCCGGGCGGCATTTTCGGTCGGCGTTTGGAGCATATACCCAATGACGATTTGGTGTTAATGCAATCGGTGGCGCGCATTGTGCTGGACGATGAAAAAGGAACCTTGGCGGAACAGTTGGAGTTGCGCAGCGTTTGGGGCCCTTCTTCGCCGGACCTCGCGCTGAATCTGGCGCCTGTGCGCGCCTCGGGTTTGTCCGCAACCGCGATGATTGAAAAGATGATCGCCTTGCCGGCCTTGATGCCGGCTCTCATCCCTATGCTCAAGCCCACGCGCGCTGCGGGAGTGGATATTCCTGCTCCTCTTTCGCCGCGCGAATTAATTTTCCTCAATGGTTACGGCGGCTTTACCCGCGACGGCCACGAATATGTTATTACCTTGCAGCCCGGCGTCATGACGCCGGCCCCCTGGGTGAACGTGCTGGCTAATCCGTTTTTCGGTACGGTGGTTTCGGAAAGCGGCAGCGCGTACACTTGGGTGGAGAACTCGCACGAATTTCGTCTCACGCCCTGGAGCAACGATCCGGTGCAGGACAATACGGGCGAAGCGTTTTACATTCGCGATGAACAGACCGGAGAATTTTGGTCGCCCACGCCCTTGCCCGCGCGCGGCAAAACGCCTTACGTCATTCGCCACGGTTTTGGCTACTCCGTGTTCGAGCATACGGAAAACGGCGTGGCCTCGGAGTTGTGGGTTTACGTGGCCATGGACGCGCCGGTGAAGTTCACGGTTTTGAAATTGCGCAACGTTTCCGGGCGCCCGCGCCGTTTGTCTGTTACCGGTTATTGGGAGTGGGTGTTGGGCGACTTAAGGCACAAAAGTTTGATGCACGTGCAAACCGAAGTGGAATTGAAGAGCGGGGCGCTCTTGGCTCGCAATTATTACAATGCCGAGTTTAAGGAACGGATTGCTTTTATTGATGTGAATGACGCGGCGCGCACGCTCACTGGTGACCGCAAAGAGTTCATTGGTAGAAACGGAAGTTTGGTGCAGCCCGCGGCGCTGAAACGCGCACGTCTGTCCGGCAAAACCGGCGCGGGCCTGGACCCGTGCGGCGCAATGCAGGTTTCCATTCATCTAGAAGAGGGTGCGGAACGGGAAACAAGTTTCCGATTGGGTGTGGGTCGCAACTTGGCGGACGTACAGAATTTGATCCAGCGTTTTCGCGGGAAAGACGCGGGCCGCGTGGCGCTGGAAGGCGTGTGGTCCTATTGGAACCGTACTTTGGGCACGATCAATGTGGACACGCCGGACTCGTCCGTGAACGTTATGGCCAACGGTTGGCTGATGTATCAAACGTTAAGTTGTCGGCTGTGGGGCCGTACCGGATTTTATCAGTCCGGCGGTGCGTACGGGTTCCGTGATCAATTGCAGGATGCGATGGCGCTGGTGCATGCCGAGCCCGCGTTGCTGCGCGAGCAGTTGCTGCGCGCAGCCGCGCACCAATTTCGCGAAGGCGACGCGCAGCACTGGTGGCACCCGCCGTCCGGCCGCGGCGTGCGCACGCATTTTTCCGATGACTTTCTCTGGCTGCCCTACGCGGTTTGCCGCTACGTCTCAACCGTGGCCGACACTGGCGTGTTGGACGAGGGGGTTCCTTTCCTCGAAGCCCGGGCCGTAAAGCCGGAAGAGGAATCGTATTACGATTTGCCGAACCGCGCCGAAGAGTGGGGCACGCTCTACCAGCATTGCGTGCGCGCCATTGAACGTGGATTGAAGTTCGGGGCGCACGGTTTGCCGTTGATGGGCTGCGGCGATTGGAACGACGGCATGAACAGGGTGGGCAGCGAAGGGCGCGGCGAAAGCATTTGGCTGGCGTTCTTTCTGCACGACGTGCTTATCCAATTTGAAGCGCTGGCGCGCTCGCGCAAGGATGTTGCTTTTGCCGACCGCTGCCTCACGCAAGCACGGGAGCTACAGCAGAACATTGATCAGCATGCCTGGGACGGACAATGGTATTTGCGCGCCTACTTCGACAATGGCGATCCGCTCGGCTCCCAAACGAATATAGAATGCCAGATCGACTCCTTGCCGCAAAGCTGGTCCGTGATCAGCGGCGCGGGTGATCCGCAGCGTGCGCGCCAGGCGATGAACGCGGTGTACCAGCGACTGGTCCTCCGCAGCGCTAGGCTGATCCAATTGTTTGATCCGCCTTTCGACCACTCGCCGATCAACCCGGGCTATATCAAAGGTTACATTCCGGGCGTGCGCGAAAATGGCGGCCAATACACGCACGGGGCCATTTGGGTGGCCATGGCCTTTGCACTGATGGGGGAAAACGAGCGCGCCTGGGAACTCTTCGCGCTGCTGAATCCAGTGCACCATGGTGAAACCGCGCGCCACATCGCTGTCTACAAAGTGGAACCGTACGTGATGGCCGCGGACGTGTACGCGGTAGCGCCGCACATGGGGCGCGGTGGTTGGACCTGGTACACGGGTTCCGCAGGCTGGATGTACCGGCTGCTCACCGAAACGCTGCTGGGCGTAAACCTGGAGGGCGATCAATTGCGTTTAACCCCGCGCTTGCCCAAAAGGTGGCCCGGCTGCAAAATCCATTACCGCTTTCATCAAACCGTTTATCACGTTACCTTCACGCGCATCGAGTCTCCTGCGTCTGCCGCGCCTGCCCAAACTGAAACAAATACGCTCACTCTCGATGGACAAGAACTGGTCGGCCAAACCATCCCCCTAAAGAACGACCGTTGCGAGCATACCGTAGAAATGAAAGTGTACTGACCTCTCGCCTCGTTGATTGGTTTCAAAATAGTCGCCATCGGGATTACATAATAATTTTCGCAAAGCAGTTTTTTATATATCCTGCGGCAGCTTACGTGAAAAAATCCTGCGAAATACGCCATGAAAATAGATGGGTGGCTGGGGGGGCGAGCCTGGCTGCCTCAATTAAAAGTAGGCTTAGCCGCTTAAATTGTCCTTATAGAATTAGGTTTGATGAGTCAAAATGAAAATAATATTTGCGGCTGGAGATCACTACCACAAATTCGCTAAGATGGTTGACAAGCATTTGGAGGGCATCCTTTCTTGTTGCGACAAGAAGGTTTCCCTGGGCTATGTCGAGGACACGAACCTTAAAGCCAAAAACATCATCTTGAGGTCGAACGATTTTAGGCGTAAGTGCGTTGGCTGGAAGAAAGGTGCCAACGGTGGCAGCTTTTGCAGCGGTAGCTGTGCAGGTTGGGGCCTCCAAGTTTGCGTTCAATCATCGTTTCGGCAGCGTTTTCAGTGTCGTATCTTTTTTTGTGGGGGAATGCCCAGCAGGGGTTAGGTGTAGAGTTTTCATAATTCATAAAATTGAGGTGATTGGGACGATGAGGTTATAACCTGTTTGATGCACAAGAATTTCAAGTCTCATGACACAAGACGGGCCCATTCTTCTTGATTAAAGCCAACGGCTCCGCTTTTGCCGTTAATCATAAAAGGACGCTTGATCAAATTGCCGTTGGACGCGAGTAAATCCAGCGCTTGCGCCTCGCTCATTTCGGAGAGCTTGTCCTTGATGCCGAGCGCGCGATAGTCTTGCCCGGACGTATTGAATAATTTTTTAATATCTCCGGTGATGGCCAGCATTTTTTTAAGCTCTGCCCTGGTCGGCGGCGTTTCCCGAATAGGCACCAGCGTATAATCAACGCCCTTGGCGTCCAAATACTTTTGCGCCTTGCGGCAAGTGCTGCACTTGGCGTATTCATACATTTTAAATTTCATGGGCAACGCTCCTCATTTTTAAATTATATCACTTTAGCGGATTAAAGTTGCCGACGGAAGAGATTTTTTACATATTGGGGGGACTGTTGCAAAAGTGAGTTAGAAAGAACAATTAACAAACCCAGGATATTCAGTAACCTCAGAACTCCCCCTAGCCCCCTTTTTGCTAAAGCACGAGCCCCCTGCGAGGACCGTTTCACGGAGTGAGACTTCGTCCCCTTTCAGGGGACTGTCCCTTTCCAAAGAAGAAATAAGGATGGGGACGTCTCCTCCAGTCCTAAACACCAGCGTTATCCTGCCTGCTCTGGAACCCGACGGGCAACTTTGCATGGTCGGCACAAGATGGCACCAGCAGGATCTTTACGGTCATATATTGGGTAGTGAAGGTTTTAATCATTGGAAAAAGATCGCGCTTAAAGCTGAGTGGAAAGACGATGAGGGCAGGTAGCAGATACTTTTCCCCGAACGGTTCAGCGCCGAGAAGCTCAAGCAGATGCGAGAGATGATGGGGATATCCTCAAGCAACAGATGGGAATTCTAGGATTAGAATATTCCTAGGATTGAAAAAAACTGGAATCCCTGTTAAAACATCCGTGACATGGGGGTAGATCAAGAGCAAGAGATACGGGGACCTTTTGCGTTCTGAAAAAAGAGAGTCGGGGACTCATGTCCGGGACATCTGATTTCTTGAAGATGCATGGCAGAAAAAGCCCGCGATTATAAGAGGTGGAGTCCATGAAAATTAAATGCTGGGGGGCAAGAGGATCCGTCCCTGTTTCCGGGAAAGAGTTTGAAAAGTTCGGCGGGGATACCACTTGCCTTGAAATAAGGACCCAGGACGATGACATCATTATTGTCGATACGGGCACCGGCGCGAGAAGCCTGGGAAACCAGCTGGTTAAAGAAAAAAAGCGAAGACTTAATATCCTATTCACCCATACCCACTGGGACCACGTTCAGGGATTCCCGTTTTTTAAACCCATATACTTTCCCGAGACCAGCATCAGAATCTTTGGCTGTCCGTTTTCCAGGGAAAACGTTAAAGAGATGATTGCGCCCCTCCTCGTTCACCCCTATTTTCCCATCAATTTTGACGATATAAAAGCCGCTGTCGAATACATCGCCATAGGCGAAGATAGTTTTACTATAGGCCCCATGACCATCACCCCCATATTTTTAAGCCATCCGAACAAAGGACTGGGATTCAAATTTTCGGAAAATGGCGTATCCTTTGTTTTCATGACGGATAATGAACTTACTTTTGCGCATCCGGGCGGGCTCGGCCTGGAAGACTATATCGCATTTTGCACGGGATCGGATTTACTGATGCATGATGCCGAATATACTGAAGAGGATTATAAGACATCAAAGGGGTGGGGGCACAGTGTTTATAAAGATGCACTTCAATTGGCTATTAAAGCGGAGGTGAAACAGTTCGGGCTGTTTCATCATAATCAAAACAGGGTTGACGATGATTTGGACGGCATTGTTGAAGACTGCCGCAAGATGCTTAAAGAGCAAAAGCAGGATATAGGGTGCTTTGCAGCTCGTCAGGGCATGGAAATATTCTTGAGCAAAGATCAGCCTTTCGTAATTTCTGATGAGGACGCTCATGAAAAAGAAGCGGAGTCCGGAGAGGTCCTCGCGCTCAGGAAGAAGCATCAAAAATTGCAGATTGAGCAAGAAGAGTCTGTTCAAAAAACTGCAGCAAGGGCGAATGATGAAATTTCCCAGCTTAAAAGCACGATAAACGCCCTGCGGAATAAACTTGAAGAAAAACAGATTGAAAATGAGGGAGGTATACAGCAGGCCAAATCTCTGCTCAGTAACGAGATTATTCAATTAAAAGACACGATCAGCGCGCTGCACGATACCATGACGGGCAATATGATAAATTATGAGAAAAAACTGCAGGAAACAAAGCAATCCTTGCAGAGCGAATCCACAGAGCTTAAACAGACGATATCCGCGATTAGGGATGAATGGGAGGCCCGCAATGTCAAATGAGGCTCAGGGTTTAGATCAGAGGCTTCATCACGCCGAAATACTTCTTGATATTTCAAGAAAGGTGGCTGCCAAAGAGACATTGGACGAGGTCTTAAAGACGCTCGTTGAAATTACGACTACCGAAATAGGCGCGGAACGCGGCAGCCTTTTTTTAAACGACATCAAAACGGGCGAGTTGTACTCAAGGTTTTTGCAGGGGAATTTCGAACGCGAGATAAGGATACTGAACCATTCGGGCGTTGCCGGCCATGTCTATACGATCGGCAAAGGCGTGATCATTCATGACGCTTATCAAAGCGAATTTTTCAACAGGACAGTTGACGAACATACCGGATTTATAACCAAGAGCATCCTCTGCGCTCCCGTTAAAACAGTCAACGGTCAGATGATAGGCGTTGCCCAGGTCCTCAACAAAAAAGAGGGCGACTTTACCGAGCGGGACTTGAGCCTTTTGGAATCGATGACCACTCAGGCTGCCATGGCGCTTCAAACGGCTCAACTCATTGAAAACATGGAATCGTCGCGCAGGCAGGAGCTGAAATTTCTTGAGCTGGTTTCCGATATCACCAATGAGCTTAACCTGAATACCCTTCTCCAGAAAGTGATGGGGGAGGCCACAAGAATGTTGAACGCCGAACGCTCGACCCTGTTCTTGAACGACGAAAAGACAAATGAACTCTGGTCCATGGTGGGGCAGGGTCTTGAAGTGGTGAACATCCGTTTTCCCAACCACCTTGGAATCGCGGGGAACGTTTTTACAACGGGTCAAACCGTCAATATCCCGTATGCCTACGCCGATTTAAGATTCAATCCGTCTTTTGACAAAAAGACCGGATACTTTACAAGGTCAATTCTTTGCGTTCCGGTGGTCAATAAAAAAGGCAGGACGATCGGCGTCACGCAGGTTTTGAATAAAAAGGGCGGTCTCTTTACAAACGAAGACGAGTCCCGCTTGAAGGCGTTTACGGCTCAGGTGTCGATCGCGCTTGAAAACGCAAAACTCTTTAACGATGTTCAGAATATGAAAAACTACAGCGAAAGCATGCTTGAGAGCATGTCTAACGGGGTCATTACCCTGGACGAAGACGGCAAAATGATGACTTGCAACAGGGCGGCCCGGCAGATTATGGGGGTGAGGGTCGAAGATGTGTTTTCAAAAAAGGCGGAAGACTATTTCGTTGATACAAACGCGTGGATCGTGCAAAAAATTAAAAAAGTGGGCGAGACTCAAGTTTCAGAAATTTTCATGGACACGGAACTGAAGTTTTCCAAAGGGGTGCGTTCCGTAAACGTGACGATTCTTCCGCTGTTCAGCGTGGAGAAGAAAAAGCTCGGCACCATGATCATGCTTGAAGATATCTCAAGCGAGAAACGAATGAAGTCAACCATGTCCAAGTATA
>JAHFBY010000089.1 GCA_023249835.1 Elusimicrobiota bacterium
CCACTGAAGATTTCCGCGCTGTGTATGTTTCCGGGAACCCAATCGTAAGGCTCGGCACAACGCTATCGTAGGTAAACGTGCTGCGCGTAACCAAATCAATGACGCTTGAATCGTTGCCCGAATCGTCCCGCGCGAAACTATGCACTTTATAGATTTTGTTGTCTAAGAAAGTTGGCAAAGGCGCACTAAAGTTCCAATTGCTCAGCGATCCTCCTACGCTTAACATGTACGCCGTGGTTGCGGAAAAGTCTGTTCCGTTCCAGTAGTTGTCCGTAAAGTTCGGCGCGGACCCCGTAGAAATAGCGATTTGTACCGTTGCCAAGGCGTCGTTGTCATTGGCTGTTCCGGCTAAAGATAAGATTCGGTTCACATAAACGTTGGTGCTCATTGGGAACTGGAACGCCACTGTCGGCGCTATTGAATCGTAAGTGAACGTTGTCAACTGGCTTTCAAAGAGGTGGTTACTCTGGTCGTAAACCCGCACTTTTACCCGGTACTGCTGTCCGCCCACTAGTCCTAGGTCCCAACCGTCCACTGACCCGCTCCAACTCCATACGCTCCCGTTCCAATCAGTCGTGCTTCGCCAAACCGCGGTGTTGGACAAAAATCCGCTGCCGTTCCACCAAATTTCTCCGCTGGTCGTAATCGGCGCCGAAGACATCGCCAACTCAATTAACCGCACTCCGCTCACCATGTCAAAAGCCGTGCCCGTAACAATGCGTCCGGAAGCAGCTACTTTTCCGTTTGCCGCCGGGGTCACCACGGTTGCGGTGGGACGGTCCGCGTCATAAATAAAAGTCGTGGGCCCGGAAAGTAAAGAACGGTTTCCGGCTTGGTCGGTAACTTGCGCGTAAACAAAAAACGTGGTGCCGCTAATCGCCATGCCGGTTGAAGTTAAACCCGTATAACTCCAAGTGAGCGTTCCCGCTCCCGCCGTGGACAAATCTATAAAGTTAGTCGCCCCGCTAACAAAATTGTTCCCGTTCCACCACACGTCTAACCTTGGACTCGAACTGATCGCCACTTCCACTTTGTTAATGTTGGCTAGAACCCCTACGTCTGCCGCTGTTCCCGAAGCGGTGAACACTCCTTGTCCGTTGTAATACTGGTTAGGTTTGGGATTAACAATCGTAACCACGGGAGTAGAAATGTCAAAGATAAAGGTGGAACCGGAAACATAGAAGTTAGCGCGGTTAATGGGACTGGACAAATCGTCTACCCGCAAACTAATGAAATAGGAAACGTTGTCCGTTAAATTGCTGGTGGAAATGCCCGTGTACCACCAAACCGGCGCGGCAAAATTAGCGTCAATGTTGGTGGGCGGATTGGCGGCTAAGAATCCTGAGCCGTTCCACCACAACATGGTGGAATTGTTCCTCATTCCAAACTTGGGCGTGCCCACGGTAGAAGGATACGCTGCGTTGCCCGAATCAGTCGCCGCGCCGCTGGACGCGCTCAAGCCCCGGATCACCGCGTTATTAGCCGTAATTAACTGGCCGCTGTTGGCCAGCAACTGCACGGTATAAGTCGGCGAAGAGGTGTCGTACACAAAGTCTGAGGTAGCGTAAGTCACGGAATAGAGCCCGGTGTTGTCCAGGGCTCTAGCTTCTATTCTGTACCTGCGGTCGTTCACAAACTTTACTCCGCTATAACTCCAAGTTGCAGACGTTGTATAAATGTTGGCGTTGGTCACGTTCCAAGAAGACGACGGGCTAGTGAAACTCGTGCCGGACCCGTCCCAATAGAGGTTGCCGCCCTCTAACTCTTGTAACTGAACTTCGATCTGGCTTACGCCCGTGGGGTCAGTGGCAGTGCCGGAAGTAATGTTCACTTGCCCTAACCGCGGGCTCGTTAAGGTCCCCACCGCGCTGTCCGCCGGGTTTCCAATCAAAACAATCGGGTCAGAAGGGTCATAGATAAAGGTAACCGAGTTCACTCCCACCACAAAGTTACTGGCGTTAGAATGTTGGTTCCCGGCCCGGTCTTGCGCTCTCACCTGTAAATAGTATCTCTGTCCCAGTATCCACGGAATGTTGGAGGATATCCAAGTCGCCCAGTTCCCGCTCTCGTTAACTACCCGCGTCCAACTGCTTCCTGACTGGTCAAAGTTTCGGTTCTCCCGGCTGTACCAGCCGCCCGTGTCCACTTGCAAAGCGTACTCTACCGTTGTGATCGGCGTTAACCCCGCCGCAAAATTGTCCGCCGCGGTTCCGGAAATTGAAGCCAGGCTGGAATAGTTTTGGTTATTAACCGGAATCGTGATTTTTACCGTAGGAGTTGAACTGTCAAAATAAAACGTTGAAGGCGCCCGCAACGGTTCCGCGTTTTGCGCTAAGTCCACGCTCCTAAACCGCACTTCGTATTTCCGGCTGCTCACTAAACTGTTCACTAAACTACCCGTTGACCACACTGTCCCCGCGCCGTGCGTTAACGGAAAGAAGGTTTCTGTTCCCGCCGTAAACGTGCTCCCGTTCCAGTAAACGTTTGAATCTACGTCCCGCACTGAATACGACGTCACGTACACCCGGCCCGCTTCCCCTTCGTCAAACGCCGTGCCCGTAATGTTGGGCATACTCTCCGGCCGGAAGAAACTAAAACTTCCCAAACTGCTCACGCTCGAAGTCGGATAACCCACGTCGTAGTGGAAGGTGCGCGAACTCTCCGGTACGCTAAAAGAAGTCTGGAAGTTACCCGCTAAATCTTGCGCGCGCACCCAGATAAAGTAGGTTGCGTTGTGTTGTAAAATACTCTCGCTTAAATTGTACCCCCACGTGCTGCCAAAGGCTAAGGACTGCGTGGCAACAAGGATAGGACTTAAAGTTCCAGTCCAATTGCTGCCGTTGTAATAGAGAGTAGCGCTTGACTCCTGCAAATAAAGTTCGGCGCGGCCCACCGCGTTTATGCCGTAGGAGCTCACCTGGATCCAGTCCGCGGCTGTTCCCGTAATCAGGCTCACTTGTCCCGCTTTGTTATAACTTAAGTTCGCCGGCACGCTGATCACAGAGGTAGGCACGCTCACGTCAAAGGTAAACGTTGAACTCCGCACTGTCCCTTGGTTGCCGGATCCGCTTGACTCTTCGTTACCCACCTCGTCAATCGCTTTACTTGTGATAAAGTAGGAGTTCCCGCTAGTTAACACTGAGTTCGCTAAGTTCAGTTCCCACACGTTGCCCGCTAAAGTGTTGTTGTCCACCCAATTGATCGCGCCGCCGGCAAATCCGTTCTTAGCAGAATTGAGCCATCCCCCATCGCTCAACCGCTGCATTGCAACCTGAACTTTAGTGACTAACCCCACTTGATCGTTCGCTGTGCCCGTAATCTTGCCGCCCGGCAGACCCTGCACCACCGCTGAACTGGGCGACATTACGCTTGAATCCGGTTGACCTTTATCATAAGTAAAACTGGTCGTGGCATAACTTGTAGAATAGTTCCCGGCCCGGTCTCGCGCTCTGGCCACCAAGGTATAAGAAGAACCGTTCACCCACATTAAGGGTCCGGCAAAGGTTCCCGTAGACCACAACGTTGTTCCGCTCACATTAAACCAAGCGGTTTCGTCCGTCGCGCTCTTATTGAACAGGTTACTGTCTTCGGGCAACGAACGCGACGCTGAGGGGTTCCAATAGTTCCCCAACGTGCCGCCGCCGGTTTGCGAATAGTTTAACCGTACCCTCATCTGCACCACTTCTAACCCGCTGCCGCCGGTGTCAGACGCTGTGCCGCTAGAGAAGGACATGGAAGATTGACGCGACAAGAACGATTCCGGGAACCCAATCGTCAAAGTCGGTACAATGCTGTCATAAGTAAAGGTCGTGCGCGTAATTAAGTCCACTGCGTTAGACTCGTTGTTAGCGTCGTCTACTGCTTGCGCGTGCACTTTATAAATTTGGTTGTCTAAGAAAGTGGGTAAAGGAGCGGTAAAGTTCCAACGCGTAGGCGTTCCGCCGCTCGCCGTGTGCAGGTAGGCGGTGGTGGCGGAGAAGTCAGAGCCGTTCCAATAGCGGTCGTTGTAGTTAGGAGCAGACCCCGTGGAAATGGAGACATAGACCAAACTCACCGTGTTATCGTCGTTAGCGGTTCCCGCCAAACGGTTCAGGGCTCCTAAATAAACGTTGGTGCTCATGGGCGACTCAAACACCACGGTTGGCGGCGTCGCGTCATAAGTAAACGTCTGCGAGGCAATGTGCACTTTACCCGCCACATCTTGGGTCCGCACGCTCACCTTGTAACTGTTTCCGCTCACCAAACTTCCTTGCCCTTGCGCAGATTTAGTAATGGTCGATTGCCAGAGCGTTCCGTTCCAACTGTTGGTTGAAAAATAAAGCGGCGTCGCGTTACTAAAAGTAAAGTCGCCTGCTAACCATCCGCCGTTATCGTTGGCGGTATTTGAAGTTAAGGCAACGCTAATCAAATTGACGCCCGAAACATCGTCCCGCGCTGTTCCCGAAATTGTGGGGTTTGTTTGACCCAAACGTACCGTGGGATAAACTACTGTCCCGGTGGGCCGGTCCGCGTCATAGATAAAGGTCGTGGGTCCGGCCAAAAGCGAAATGTTGCCCGCAACGTCGGTCGCTTGCGCATAGATAAAGAACGTGGTCCCGCTCAGCACCATTCCCGAAGAGGTCAAACCGCTATAACTCCAAGTGAGGGTTCCCGCTCCCGCCGTTGACAAGTCTATAAAGTTAGTTGCCCCGCTAACAAAATTGTTCCCGTTCCACCACACATCTAACCTTGGACTTGAACTGATTGCCAACTCTAAACGGCTCAAACTGGGCGCCAGTCCCAAGTCTACCGCTGTTCCGCTCGCGGTGAACACTCCCTGCCCGTTGTAATACTGGCTGTTCCTGGGCTGAACAATTGTAATCGCGGGCGTGGCCTGGTCAACTGTAAAAGTGGATCCGGAAACATAGAAGTTAGTGCGGTTGACCGGGCTTGCCTGATCGTCTACCCGTAAACTAATGAAGTAGGAAGTCCCATCGCTCAAGTTAGCCGTTGACACTCCCGTGTACCACCAGGCCGGCGCGGCAAAATTCGCGTCAATGTTGGTCGGCGCGTTTGCCGCTAAGAATCCTGAGCCGTTCCACCACAACATGGTGGAATTGTTCCTCATTCCAAACTTGGGCGTGCCCACGGTAGAAGGATACGCGGGGTTGCCCGAATCAGTCGCCGCGCCGCTGGACGCGCTCATCCCGCGAATTATAGCGTTGTTAGCAGAAATTAATTGTCCGCCGTTAGCAACCAATTGTACCGTGTAAGTGGGCGAAGAATTGTCATAGACAAAATCTACTGTGGAGTATATTACTGAGGTTAAGTTCGTGCTATCCACGGCGCGCGCTTCAATCCGGTAACGCCGGTCGTTCACAAAGTTTACCCCGCTATAACTCCAAACCGCGGAACTCGTGTACAGGCTAGCCCCGGTCACGTTCCAAGAAGATGACGGACTTGAGAAAGTGGCGCCCGACCCGTCCCAATAAAGGTTGCTTCCTTCCAGTTCCCGCAACTGAACTTCTATCCGACTTAAACCCGTGGGGTCAGACGCTGTTCCGGAAGTTATTGCCACTGCCGCTAACCGCGGGCTGGTCAAGGTCCCCACTGCGCTGTCCGCAGGATTGCCAATACTCACTGCCGGCGCATCTGAATCATAGATAAAGGTAACCGAGTTCACTCCCACGACAAAATCACTGGCGTTAGAATGTGCGTTCCCGGCTCGGTCAAAAGCGCGTACCTGCAAATAGTATCTCTGTCCGGAAATCCAGGGAATGTTAGAGGATATCCAAGTCGCCCAGTTCCCGCTCTCGTTAACTACCCGCGTCCAACTGCTTCCTGACTGGTCAAAGTTCCGGTTCTCCCGGCTGTACCAGCCGCCTGTGTCCACCTGCAAAGCGTACTCTACCGTTGTGATCGGCGTTAACCCCGCCGCAAAATTGTCCGCCGCGGTTCCGGAGATTGAAGCTAGGCTGGAATAGGTTTGGTTATTAACCGGAATCGTGATTTTTACCGTGGGAGTGGAACTGTCAAAATAAAACGTTGAGGGCGCCCGCAACGGTTCCGCGTTTTGCGCTAAGTCCACGCTCCTAAACCGCACTTCGTATTTCCGGCTGCTCACTAAACTGTTCACTAAACTACCCGTTGACCACACTGTCCCCGCGCCGTGCGTTAACGGAAAGAAGGTTTCTGTTCCCGCCGTAAACGTGCTCCCGTTCCAGTAAACGTTTGAATCTACGTCCCGCACTGAATACGACGTCACGTACACCCGGCCCGCTTCCCCTTCGTCAAACGCCGTGCCCGTAATGTTGGGCATACTCTCCGGCCGGAAGAAACTAAAACTTCCCAAACTGCTCACGCTCGAAGTCGGATAACCCACGTCGTAGTGGAAGGTGCGCGAACTCTCCGGTACGCTAAAAGAAGTCTGGAAGTTACCCGCTAAATCTTGCGCGCGCACCCAGATAAAGTAGGTTGCGTTGTGTTGTAAAATACTCTCGCTTAAATTGTACCCCCACGTGCTGCCAAAGGCTAAGGACTGCGTGGCAACAAGGATAGGACTTAAAGTTCCAGTCCAATTGCTGCCGTTGTAATAGAGAGTAGCGCTTGACTCCTGCAAATAAAGTTCGGCGCGGCCCACCGCGTTTATGCCGTAGGAGCTCACCTGGATCCAGTCCGCGGCTGTTCCCGTAATCAGGCTCACTTGTCCCGCTTTGTTATAACTTAAGTTCGCCGGCACGCTGATCACAGAGGTAGGCACGCTCACGTCAAAGGTAAACGTTGAACTCCGCACTGTCCCTTGGTTGCCGGATCCGCTTGACTCTTCGTTACCCACCTCGTCAATCGCTTTACTTGTGATAAAGTAGGAGTTCCCGCTGGTTAACACTGAGTTCGCTAAGTTCAGTTCCCACAC
>JAHFBY010000452.1 GCA_023249835.1 Elusimicrobiota bacterium
GGATAAGAGCGAGTTGTTCATCTCTGCGAAGTTCGCGCGGGAGGTTCCGGGTAAAGTGGAGTTTTTTCCTACGCCGATCAAGGATTTGACGGCCAAGATTTTCAACACCTACGACGCATTAGTTTATATCGTTTCCCTGGGGGCAGTGGTTAGGACAATCGCTCCTTTCTTAAAAGATAAGCATACTGATCCGGCCGTGATCGTGGTCGATGATAAGGCTAATTTTGCGATCAGCGTCTTGTCCGGGCACGTGGGCGGGGCTAACGAGTTGACGGAGGAGATCAGTAAAATTATTGGGGCCCAGTCCGTGATCACCACTGCCTCTGACGTTGGCAAAACAATCCCCGTAGATATTTTGGGGCGCGAGTTCGGTTGGAGCGTGGAGCAGGAAGAAAATATCACCAAAGTGAGCGCTTCGGTGGTGAACGAAGAACTGGTGGGCATTTATCAAGATGCGGGTGAAAAGAACTGGTGGAAACGGGAGACCCCCTTGCCGAAGAACTTTAAGTTTTATGACAGCTTAGGAGCTTTGGCGGCTTCAGAGTCAAAAGCCGCCTTGATCATCACGGATAAAATTATCGCCGGCGAGTTCCCCGAGTTGCTGAAAAAAGCTGTGGTTTACCGTCCCAAAAGTTTGGCGATCGGCATGGGCTGCGACCGCGGCGTGAGCCAAGAGCAGTTGGACGAGCTACTTACCGACACTTTTAAAACGCACCTGTTAAGCGTAAAGTCCGTCAAGAACGTTTCCACGGTGGATATAAAAAACCGGGAGGCGGGACTATTGGCGTTTTGTGAGCGCCACGGATGGGATCTGGTCTGCTACACCAGAGATGAGCTCTCACAGCTAAAAGACATCCTCCCGAACCCCTCCGAGATGGTGATGAAATACTTAAAAATTCCCGGCGTTTCTGAACCCGCTTCAATGTTGACGGCCAAAACTGACAAGCTGGTGGTGGAAAAAACAAAAGTTCCAATGGGTACCTTGGCAGTGGCGCGGATTAATTTTGAGACCGCGACAAATAATTAAACTTGAGGTGAAAATATGAATTTGGAAACGGTGTGGCAGGAACTTGGAAGTTATGATGGCAAAGGCGCGCAGAAATTTGAACTGACTCAAGCGAGAGTGCAGTTTTATATGGGCGCGATGGAAATTCCTATGGTAGCCGTGCATCCGGAAGCGCCCTTTCATTTTAGCCCCATTCACATGAACGAGTATGCGGACCTTTTAATGGAGTATGGTTTGGAACTCGATTGTGTGGAAGAAGGGGCCAACTATAAAATCAATTTTAGCGAGGATGGACTTTACTTGGGTCGTCTCACTTCCCACTTCCTTAAGTTGCATGCCCAGCGCATTCAGGGGTTGGGGTGGGAAGCGTTCAGCAAGATCGTCAATTTTCATTTAAACCGGACTGTTCCGGTGAACTAGAGGTTATTTATGGAAATAACGCTGCCAAAAGGCAAATTATTTTTGGTTGGTTTTGGACCTGGCGATCACGACCACCTCACGTTCCGGGCCAAAACCGCCATTTCCGAAGCCGAGGTGGTGATCGGATATCGCACTTACATTAATTTGGTGAAAGATTTGATCGTGGGCAAACAGGTGATTTATACGGGCATGACCGAAGAGCTGGCGCGCGCGCGTAAATCCATTGAACTTGCTTATGAAGGAAAAAAAGTTGTGTTGATTTCAAGCGGGGATGTGGGCATATATGGTATGGCTGGCCCTTGTTTTGAGTTGTTGAAAGAACGCGGCTGGAAACCCGGACTAGGAATTGACGTGGAAGTGGTGCCGGGAGTGACGGCCCTTTCTTCCTGCGCTTCGGTGTTAGGCGCTCCCTTGATGCATGATTTTTGTTCTATATCGCTTTCGGACCTCTTGACCCCGTGGGACGTGATTGCCCAACGTATAGAAGCAGCCGCTAAAGCGGACTTTGTAATCGCGTTATATAACCCTAAAAGCGGACGGCGTACGCGCCAAATCCAAGAGACTCAGAGGATCCTGCTTAAATACCGTCCCGCGGAAACACCGGTAGGTTTGATCAAGTCCTGCAAGCGCGATATGGAAAATATCGTGCTCACTGACTTGAGGGATATGTTAACGCACGAAATCGGCATGCTCACTACCGTGATCATCGGCAATACCAACAGCTTTCGTTACCTCGATTTTATCATCACGCCGCGCGGCTACCGTAACAAATATGAACTCAATGACAGCGCGGTCAAA
>JAHFBY010000453.1 GCA_023249835.1 Elusimicrobiota bacterium
TACCCGATCGCGCCGGTCACGTTAAAACTGCTCACTCTAAACTTTACTTGGGAAACGCCAACGCCGCCGGCGCCGTCTGATGCTGTGCCCGCAATTCCCGCGATCGCGCCGTTAATGTATATGGTTCCGCCGGGTATTAACGCGCGCGTGCCCACCGTTGTAACAATAGAGTTGACAACCGAGGTGGGCGAAGTCCGGTCAATACGGAACGGCGTGCCTTCAGTAATCGTTGTGTCTATGCTCCCGGGATCAGCGGGAACGTTGAACGCGTTGTCCATGGCCCGCACAAAAGCGCGGTAAACGGTTTGGTCTGAATAACTGCCCGGAAGGTTAGTATAAATCCAAGAAGAACTAAACACCGTGGCGTCTAACCAGCAAGTGTTCGCGTTGTAAGTGACAAACGATCCGCCGTTCCAGAAAGTTTGGTTCGGATGGCGCAACGCGATTTGCACGCCGTTAATTCCTGAAACCGAGTCTGACATCGTGCCGTTTAACGCCGTTAAACTTTGGGTGGCGTGGAAAACGTCGGGCGCAGTAATACTGGAAACAGCTAAACCGTTATCGTAAGTAAACGTTGTCACCGCAATGTTGCCGACGTTGTCCCGCTGCCGGTTGCCCGCGTCGTCTTGCGCGCTCACATGTATCCGGTACACTTTGCCCGAAAGCCAGGTCATGGTGGCGTTGGTGGAACTCCACGATTCCGACGCGTTGTCTCCAAACGGAGCGTTCAGCGCTGTAGCGTTAAACCAGGTCCAGAGGTTGGGGCTGTTTTCGTCCACAAAGTTCCAAGTGTTCCCGTCCCAATTGCTAAACGTGCCGGAGGTTCCCGTAGACACGGCGATTTCCACGTTGGTAATGAACCCTGCCGGCGCCGGGTCGTTTGACGTGCCAGAAATTGTCGGCAAGTTGTTTACATAGCTCTTTGTGCTCTTCGGGTTATCAAATCCTGAAACCGGGATACCCGCGTCATAGACAATGGTGCGCGAAGCAATGTGCACGCGGTTAGCTCTATCCATGGCGCGCACGCTCACTTTGTAACTGTTACCGCTTGTCATGTTGCTCTGGCCGGCTAACGCCACGGTTGACTGCCAGAAGCTGCCGTCCCAACCGGAAGTTGAATAGTAAATAGGCGAAGCGCTGCTAAACGTGTTGTCCCCGGCTAACCAACCGCCGGCATCGGTGGCTGGATTAGAACTAAATGCAACCGACACCGCGCGCAGTCCGGAAACTGAGTCAAAGGCTGTTCCGGAAATGGTCATATTAGTTTGCGGCAATTTGTTGTTGGGCGATGTGGTAGGGAACAAAATCGTGGTTGTGGGACGTTCAACGTCATAAATAAAGTTTGTGGGTCCGGCCAAAAGCGACACGTTACCCGCTTCGTCCGTAACGCGCGCATAAACTTCAAAACTGCGCCCGCTCACTGCCATTCCGCTGGAAGTTAGTCCATCGTAACTCCAAGTCAAAGTCCCGGCTCCGGCGGTAGACACGTCTATATAATTTATTGATCCGCCCGTAAAACTCGCGCCGTTCCACCAAATGTTTTGCGCTGCGCCGGAAGCAATAGCCACTTCCACCTTATTTATCCGCGGACGCAGACCCATGTCTACTGCTGTGCCGCTCGCAATAAACGCGCCAATCCCATTGAAATAGCCGTTAGGCACGGGCTGCTGAATAGTGATGATTGGAGTGCTTTGATCTACCGTAAACGTTGCCCCTGCCACATAGAAATTTTTACGGTTGACCGGGCCGGCAAGATCTTCGACTTGCAAAGTCAGGTAATAAGAAACGTCTGTAGTTAAGTGCGCCGTGGAAATGCCCGTGTACCACCAAACCGGCGCGGCAAAATTCGCGTCAATGTTGGTGGGCGGATTGGCGGCTAAGAATCCTGAGCCGTTCCACCACAACATGGTGGAATTTTGGCGCATGGCAAATTTGGGCGTGACTACTGTGGACGGGTAGGCTGGGTTGCCGGAATCTGTGGCTGTGCCGCTGGAGGCGGTCAGTCCGCGGATCAAAGCGTTGTCCGCGGTAATCAGTTGGCCTTGCACCAGCAACTGCACGGTGTAAGTCGGCGAAGAGGTGTCGTACACAAAGTCCGCGGTAGCATAAGTAACGGAATAAAGGTCCGTGTTGTCTACTGCCCGCGCTTCTATTCGGTACCTGCGATCGTTCACAAAGTTTACGCTGCTATAACTCCAAACCGTGGAACTCGT
>JAHFBY010000454.1 GCA_023249835.1 Elusimicrobiota bacterium
GCCTATAATTGAGCGACTTTCGCGCATGGCTTTTGGACTGCGCCAAATGGAAACCATGGAGAGCGTTAACCTTTCTTTGCGAAATTTGAACGCGGTTAATTTGGATAACGGCGAACTAGCGCTCACGGGCGTTATTTTTGGATCTGTGGGTAGGGATAGGTTTGATGGGTTGGATCTGCCGCAGGAGAAAGTTGAGGCCTTAGATATAGTGTTAATGGATCAAGATGGCCTAGACCTTGCTGTGGCTGCCTTGCAGATTAATAGCGAGAATTCCATAACATTTAATTTTGAACTCAACCCCCAAATTGCGGACCGTGTTGTGGATTTTCGTTTGGAGAACCGCGCAGTTCCCAATCTCAACTATTTAGGTAAAGTCCAATACCCTCCCGGCATGACTCGGGTGAATTGGGATCGATTTAAGCAATTGCACGCGCAAAATAAAAATAAAAATGCCGTCCCCACAGATTTAGACGTAAAGTTTAACCGGACTTACAATTTAATTGAAAGCCCCAAAGCAGCGGTTAAAAAATTTCTTAACTTGTCCGGAGATATTGGTGCGGCTTACCGCAGAGCTCCGCATTATCCGTATTCGTGCGTCTTTATCTGCGCACAGGCTTACAAACTGATGCTGGACTTGAAGATGTATCCGGTTCTCATCCACGTCAAGGATTGGAGGTTTAACTTGGGCGGCGAATTTCATGTTTTTATTGTTTTTAAATATGATGGATGTAACTATATTTATGACCCAAGTGCGGACCAAAATGACCTTAGGAGCGTTATCGAACTACAATGTAATTATGCCAGCTTTAACAGCATTGCCCCGGTTGTGGTGCCGGTCGGGATGATGGATGAACATTTGTTGGCTTATGCGCCCGAAGGGTTGCCGGCCAACCCCATTGATTTTGAAGGACTTCGTCAAATGATCAAGATGGACGGAGAAGAACCTTGGCAAACTTTGTATTTTGATTTAACTCGTAAAGCCTTGTCTAAAGCGCCAAGCGGTTGGGTAAACATAAGCGCGGAAGAAATGGCGCAGATAGCGCAAACCTTGGAAGCAGGGGGACCTATTTTTAAAGAGACCGTAGGCCAAAACGTTCGCTACGCATTTCAAAGTGAAAAGGGCAAAGTCTTGGTTTACCTGATCAATAGCCAAGAGGAACTTTTATCCACGAACTTCTTAGATGGTCCAGGGGCGTTCCGCGAATTTGAAAGACAGGAGGTCAAAGCGGGCCGGCTCCACGTTTTTTATACGCAAAACCATGGAATGGGTTCCGGTCCCTTAATCCTAGCGGCAGGAGAGGCTTTGGCGATTCATGAACTTCTTCCGCGTCTTTCCGCGCCCGCGGCTTGGGACTTCAAATCAAACGCAGGATACGCCGAAATGTTAGTTCAGCAGCAGGGCGGCAACAATCCCTTAGACTCATGGAGCAAGATCGAACTAAGGAACGCTTTATTTAGAATCAATCAGTTGTTAAAACAGCGAGCAGCTACGCTCATGACCATGGAGAACCTTAAGTTTATTTTGCACTTCATTCGCAACCTGATCTTAGAAAACCAGGAGCGCAGTTCCTGGCCGGACGTCCTGCGCAACGCGATCATTGATGCGGTCCGCGAGTTTGTTGAAAGCCATCGCAACTTAAGCTTAAACCAGGAGCGCGAAATTGAGACGTTAGGCGGAATGTTAATTTATGCGCTCATGCCCCAATGGCGGCAAATTTTACAAGACATTGTTTCCGGTCCGTTCAGCATCCAACCGCCTTATTCCAAACAGTTGGGCCTAGATATTTTTCACGATTTCTACAACGAACTCTCGGTTCCCTTGGGACTGCGCGAGGGCGCCATCCAAAAGCATGGTCCATCCTCATTCGAACTGCCTGCCGCGGCAATGGAACTCGATCTTTTGCAGGATGGTTTAATAAACGATTCAGCCCTGTCCCGCCAATCCTAAAGAAAAGTTCCTTTAAATCGTAGCCTTGATTTTTTAACGCTTATGTGTTAAGATAATTTCATGAAAGAGAAAAATAGTTCATTGCAAAGCGTGTCTAAGAAAGAATTTCTTCAAGAGAGTAAACGCGTTCGCTCTGAGATTAAACAGTTAGACGAGAAGGTTAACAAGTTAGATGATAAAGTTAACAAGGTTGCGTTAAAAATCATACACATTGAAGAAGACTTGAATCAAGTTAAAGAGACGATGCTGACCAAATTAGACGGA